>JBDRGJ010000230.1:0-4199 GCA_043817835.1 bacterium | reverse complement strand
TCAAAATTGCAAGATTTTGAAAAATCAGCAAACTCAAAAATCCGGAAAATCTTTTTTAATTTTGATAATCCTGAAATAAGCTGTTAATCTTTCTAAATCTTTCATAATTTTTCTTAATATTGTAATCCCGAAATAATCTTTCTAAATTTTCCCAATCTTTCTTAATCTTTCCCAATCCTCCTGCGCGGCAGCCGGCGGTAAAGAATAAAGCAGGCCGGCAGGACAAGGAGAGATATTATCTGGCCGATGGAAAAACCGTAATAAAGGACGCCTCTGTCATCTCCCCTTAAAAACTCCAGAAAAAACCTCAACCCGGCATAACAGGCGATATATGCAAGCATCACACCGCCTTGCGTAAAGCCGGCAGCCTTGTCCGGACCTTTCTTTTCCGTTTTTTTTACGGCGGACCTTTTCGAAAGGATGCGATGGAGAAACGCGAAAATGGCCAGATTTCCTGCCGATTCGTAGATCTGGACCGGATGCAGCGGCACCCCCAGATAATACGGGGCCACCAGGCAGGCCGGAGCAGTGAATTTTACGGCCCAGGGAAGTGAAGATGGAAGGCCGTAACAGCAGCCTGCGAAAAAACAGCCCAGCCTGCCCACGGCATGGCCCAGGGCCAGGGCAGGGCCATAAAATCCGCAATTTTCAAAAAAGACATGCCTGTTCCGACGACATACCAGTAACCGGCCATCGCCCCTCCGACAAGGCCGCCGTAAAAAACAAAACCGTAGCGGAAATCTTTAAGGACATTGAGCAATCTTTCTGTAAAAGAAGAACCGAAATCGCCCCAAAAAACCGAAGCGTAAAGAATTTTTCCGCCCAACACGGCCCCGACGAGAACGGCTGTCAGAAGGTTCCATAAGCGGTCACGGTTCATTCCCGTCTGCCTGAGGCCTGCGGTCAGATAGACCGCACCGGCCGCATAGCCGAGCGCCACCATGACCCCGTAAGTGGCAATGTCGATACCGAATATTTTAAAAAGGACCGGATACATTATTGATAACCCGGGTTTCCGGGTTCACCGTTCATGGTTAACTCTTTAATAGTCTTTAACCTTTAACCTTAATCAGGTTCCCCGTTTCAGATTCACGGTTCATGGTTTTCAACCTCTGAACCCCTGAACCTCTCCGACCTTTGAACCTTTTAACTATGAACCTGTAGGAACCGCCTGACGGCATGGAAATCGGTCAGCTTTCTGGTTTTTACCCCGCCCTCACGACAGAGTTTGTGAAGCCGCAGTCGGGAAAAAACGGCATCAGCGGCTTTTGCCCCCGGAAAATCAGCCGTGCCGTCACCCATAAAAAGCACGCGATACCCGTTTCTTTTAAGGACCCTGACCCTGTGCGCTTTGAACTCGTCAAGCTTCAGGCCTTTCAGAAAAGGATATGAGACCCTGAGTCCCTGGCCTTCCCTGCGCGTTTTTCCCATATAACTTTTAACTCCCTTTATGCGCCACCTGTTGAAAAAAGGAGCGGCATAAACATCCAGACCTCCGCTGACTATTTCCAGAGGAATTCCCTTTTTCCTGCAGAACGATACGAATTGCATGAAGCCGGGTCTTATCCTGATACTGTTCCGGACAAAGCCGGCTATCCTTGAGTCGCTCAGCCTTACCCTTCGGAACACCCTCTTCATCCACTCTTCCAGCACGACAGATTTTCCGTAAGACCTGTTTATTTCCTCCGGCGTGCATATCCCGAAATGTAAAAGCAGCGTGTCGCCCGCATCGCGATCGGTTATTGTGGCGTCAAAATCCGTAACCACCGCCCAGCTCTGCGGACGTATCGCCTTCCTGACCCTGCATTCAGCCGCACGAATTTTCATTCCCTTGTTTTTCCCGGATATCCGCCCTGTTCCGAAGTGCCCGCTTAATCCAGGGGTTATGCTTCTTTTCCATGGCTATGGTGGAGTCCGGGCTATCTGCATAGGCATGTCCGGGGAAAACTTTCGTATCGTCAGGAAGAGAAGCGAGTTTCGCCAGGCTCTCCCTCATCTTCCGCTGGCTGGAGCCTTCAAGATCCACCCGTCCGCACTCGCCTATGAAAAGGGTATCTCCCGTAAAAAGATTCTTCTCGGCCATGTAACAGCAGGAGCCGGGGGTGTGCCCGGGTGTGTGGAGGACCTCAATCACCAGACCTCCGGCCTTTATGCTGCAGTCACCTCTCAGGGGAACTGTTTTCAGACCGGGCGGAAGCATGGAAATGTCTTCTTCATGTGCCGTCGCCGCCAGCCCGGTCCCGGACAATAAAGTTTCAGCCGCGTTGACATGGTCGAAATGACCGTGAGTGAGAAGAACGGAGTCGATTTTCAATCCGAGTTTTTCCGCCTCTTTTTCAATGGCGCGGGAATCCCAGGCCGGGTCTATAACAGCGCAAAGGCCGGAGGAGTCCCCCCCGATCAGGTAAACGTAATTTCCCATGGGGCCCAGCTGCAGTTGTTTAATAAGCATTGTGATTTTGGAATTGGAGCCTGGAATTTCCCCTCCCCCCTATTTTTTCTCTTCCCTGGGGGGAGGGAAGCGGTATTCTATCTCACCGGGCTTCATGAAACCCAGTTCTATTCGGGCCAGCTTTTCTATATATTCATGATCGGCTTCCGCGCGCTCCAACTTATTTCTGAACTCGTTTCTTTCTTTATCGGCAACGGCTTTCTGATTACGGATATTCCTGAGTTCACTCCAGTTGCGCAGCAGATTGCGGAAACCGCGGTTGGCCAGCAGAAAAAAGACGACTGCGGCTGCAACCGCCAATTTGAGCCAGCGCGTTCTGCTCAGGGAACGCATCGATCAGCCACCATACCGCACCGTCTTAGTAGAATTTTATGCGCAAAACACATGACCCTTTTTCAGCAGATACGGCTGCTGCATGTTTTATCCGGTGCCGCCGAAATGAATCGGGCCGCTTTTAACAGCAGCAGGAGCAGTTCCGCTTCCTTCCCGCTTTCCTGATTTTGAAAGCGGAATTCCCGGCGTAAACAGCTTTCCTGCCAAGTTCTTCCTCTATGCGTATCAGCTGATTATACTTGGCCAGCCGTTCGGACCTGCATGGCGCGCCGGTTTTTATGGCACCGGCATTCACGGCGACAGCGAGATCGGATATAAAGGGATCCTCGGTCTCTCCGGAGCGGTGGGAGATTACGGTGGCGTAATCCGCAGCATGCGCCTTTTGTATGACCTCGATGGTCTCGCTGACGGATCCTATCTGGTTCAGCTTTATGAGGATGGCATTGGCCGTGCACGTGTCTATGCCCTTCTGCAGCCGCCCGGGATTGGTGACAAAAAGATCGTCCCCGATTATCCTGATTTTTTCGCCCAGCCTGCCGGTAAGATGAATCCATCCGGCCCAGTCGTCTTCGGCAAGAGGGTCCTCATATGAGATGACCGGATATTTCCCGGCCCATACCTCGTAGCGCTTCGTGAGTTCTTCAGCCGAAAGTTTTTCGCCTTCGAACCTGTAAAAACCTTCCGAGTGGAATTCGCTGGCCGCGGAGTCCAGGGCAATGGAAATTTTCCTTTCGTCATACCCGGCCTGCTTCACCGCATTCATGATTGTATCCAGGACATCCGTATGGCGCGATATCTTGGGAGCAAAACCGCCTTCGTCGCCCACCGAGACCGTGTAGCCGCTTTTGGCCAGGATGGACTTCAGTTCGTGATATATCTCGGAGGCCATCCTCAGCCCATCCGAAAAAGCCGGAGCGCCGCCTGGTACTATCATAAACTCCTGAACGTCCATGCCGCTGTCGGCATGCCTGCCGCCGTTGACTATATTGAGCATCGGGGCGGGAATTACCCATTCTTTTTCCCTCAACCCGTAAGCTTTCCTCAGATATACGTAAAGCGGCAGACCATAGGAGGCCGCCGCCGCCCTGCAGGCGGCCATTGAGACCGAAAGCACGGCATTGGCGCCCAGATTGGACTTGGCGGGAGTGCCATCGAGCCCCAGCATTATCCTGTCGAGTTCCGCAGGGTCGTCGGCGCGTTTATTCATAAGCCTTGGGGCTATGATTTTACGGACATTTTCTACGGCTTTCAGCACGCCCTTGCCTTTGTACCTCTTGCCGCCGTCTCT
This sequence comes from bacterium, assembly GCA_043817835.1. Lineage (GTDB taxonomy): Bacteria > Elusimicrobiota > Elusimicrobia > Elusimicrobiales > CAZFMJ01 > JBDRGJ01. The sequence continues at coordinate 126 of JBDRGJ010000230.1, read as the reverse complement.
GAGCTCCAGGGCCTCATGAGTGCCGGTTGAAGCTCCGCTGGGAACGGCTGCGCGCCCGAAAGCCCCGTCTGCAAGGTGGACCTCGGCTTCCACGGTGGGATAACCGCGCGAATCAAGAATTTCCCT
>JBDRGJ010000229.1:0-4665 GCA_043817835.1 bacterium | reverse complement strand
CGTCTCCGTCCCCAGTCTGTTCATTCTCTGCGCTATTTTCATGGTTTTGTCTCCCTTTATTTTTTGGCACCTGCTCATTTTTAGCACATATCTGCGGCTTTGTTCAACGGAACAGGCCGGCCTGTGATATAATATATCTATATTATCAGCCGTTCCCGGAGGAATATGATACAGGTTTACGTGAAATGCCCCAAGTGCGGGAAGTCCCTCATGAACCAGGCCAGAAAAATGGATGGCAAGCCGGTTATAACCATAACCATGACATATGCCGGCAAGAATGCCGCGCTGCATCTCAGTTCGCTTTACGGAAGCTATGCCATAGAAACCGGCCTTAACGTTCCACTGGGAAAGATCGCCGGCTTCCGCTGCCCGCACTGCAGGGCCGACCTAAAGAGCACCCGGAAATGCGACATCTGCGGAGCACAGATGGTGGCTTTTGAACTCAAGCAGGGAGGACTGATTCAAATCTGCTCCAGGCGCGGATGCCGCAAGCATGTGCTCGAGTTTCAGGATCCTGAAGGCGAACTGCAGGCCTTTTACAAGTCCTATTCCACTTCTTTTCATTTCTGAGCTTTCACTAAATAATGGATACATTGGAGGCTTGGATTTGAGATGAATGCGAGGCGCGACGAGCGTACCCTTTCCTTATTTTTATACGGTCGGGTACGTACCGGCAAGGACTCCAAGGAACCGGCACGAGCATACCGGGGGTCTGTGAGTGAGAAGCAACGAAGCAGTCGCTCAAAGGCAAGCCTCCTTTTCCCGTCGGGAAAAGGCCGGGTGCTTTCGGGCTGCCTGCCCGCCATATGCCCGGACAGCATTGCATGGAACATTCGGCAGGCGGGCAACTTCGTCACTTGTCGCTTATATAGCCCCGCTATGCGCGCTCCGCATTCCTCGTTTCGCTCCAAAATCATCCCGGCCAGTGTATCCTTTATTCAGTGAAAGCTCAGTAGATACCGGACTGCTCATAAGCAATGGCGGAAGAAAACGAAATCCAGCCCGGCCATCGCAGCGTCGGCAAAATAATATTTGCGGTTTTTCTCGCATTTGCCGCGGGAGCCGTTGCCCTGTGGATGCTGCACGGGACGGGCTCCGGGCCGCTGACTGCGCCGGCACTACCCGACAGCGCCAGGGGCCGGGAGTACGATAGTATCGAGGCACGGGGCAGGCAGGAATCAGCAGGCAGGCCGGACTTTTTTCCTCCTTCCGCCGACACAGTCCCCGCCGCGACAAAACTTCCGGACGCAGCCGACCTTGCCGTAAAGAGCTTCGCGATCAGGATAACCGGTCCCAGGGAATTCGAGAATGCCGTAAAAGCCGCCCTCCGGCTGATCTGGGAGCACGACCCCGACGCTTTCGCTTTCATCCGGCACTACGTTTACCTCATACGCATATCTGACAAAACCGGTTTTTCAGTGGAGAACATGGTCCCGACCGTTTCGCTCATGCGCGATACCGCGCTGGAATCTTCCACCTGGTGCGCCGGAGCAGTGGCGCACCAGGCTTTCCATGCCTATATGCATTACCATAAAAGAAACACTGCGAAGGAGCGGCCTGCGCCGCCTCTTCCCGGAATGGCATCCGAAATAACGGTGGAAGCCAATCCCGTGAGAATCGACTATACTGATTACGGCTCCATACTGAAACTGGAAAAAAGAGCCGACCAGTTTCAGCTCGGCGTCATGAGAAAAATCGGCGCCACGCGCTCCGAAATCCGTCTTATAAAAACCCGCAAACCGGATGATTTTTCCCTTAACCATTAACCCGGATTCTTCAGTTGAAGAATCCCCTTCGCAGCACTTCAAAACGCCAGAGGCTGTAAGTATGGCAGTGCCGCATTTTTTTATTCAATGTTTTGTAAATACGCTTCATTTCAACTGCGGAATTCGGGTTAATAATAGGTGTTCAGTTATAAGTGGTAAGTGAAACCCCGGAATGCCGCGTATTCTGTCTTCCTGCTTACCGCTCAGTTCGGTGTTCAACCGTGCAAAACCTGATAAAACCTCTGGAGATAGGAGGCGTGACCTGTCCCAACAACCTGGTCCTGGCTCCGATGTCCGGGATAACGGACTCTCCTTTCAGGACGCTCTGTCTTCAGGGAGGGGCCGGCCTTGTCACCGGGGAAATGATTTCAGCCTGCGCGCTCAGGCACAACAACCGGAAAACCGGGGTAATGCTTAAAATCGAGGAAGGGGAGCACCCTGTGTCCCTTCAGATTTTCGGCTTTGACGAGGCTTCTATGGCCGAGGCGGCTAAGCAGGCCGAGCAGGCCGGCGCGGACATGGTGGACATAAACGCAGGCTGTCCCGTAAGGAAAATCCACCGCTCCGGCTCGGGCGCCATGCTGATGAAAGACGAGCGGCTTTTTGGCCGCATAATAGCAGCCGCCTCATCCGCGGTGAAAGTCCCCGTCACCGTGAAAATCCGCTGCGGATGGAAAAAGGGGGATGTTATTTCCCCGCGGCTGGCGCGGATAGCGGCCGAAGCCGGGGCCGGGGCCGTGACGCTTCATGCCAGGCCGGTGGAAGCAGGACATGCCGGCCCCGCGGATATGGAGGCTGTGAAGGCCACAGCCGCCGCAGTCGCCATACCGGTCATAGGGAACGGCGGTATCATTTCTCCCTCCGGAGCGGCGGCCATGCTGGAGGCAGGCTGCGCAGGCGTGATGATAGGCCGGGCTGCCATCGGCAATCCATGGATTTTTTCCATGATAGCCTCCGCTCTCGGCGGACAGCAGAGCCGGAAGATGGCGCCGGACCGGGCGGATGCATTCCTGCAGCTGCTGAAAAAAAACTCCGCGCACTACGGGGAAAGAACCGGCATCATAAAGGCGAGGAAGATAGCGGGCTATTGGCTTAAAGGCCTGCCGGGCGCTTCCGCGCTCCGGGAGAGATTCATGAAGGCTTCAACCTTTAATGAAGCCCGCGCCATTTTGATAGAATATAGTAATTCCTCAGGTTCACAAGGAACCTTAGGGATTGCAGCAAAAGAAGCAACGCAAGAAACAACGTAACTACTTAGGTTCACTGTTCAGCGGTTCAACGGTTGTCATGCCGAAGGCAGATCCGCCGAAGTCGTGTGGCGGAAAAAAGTATGAAGATCGAACGCTTTGAAGATGTGGGAAAGATAACCGTGAACACTGACCCTGACAACCTGAGTGGTTACGAATTAAGTTAATCTTGTCATTATGTCTTTTGTTTCTTGCGTTGCTTATGTTTCTTATTTTGCGTGTGTTGCCTGTTAAACTATGACCACGACCGCCGCCGACACGCCTCTCATGCGGCAGTACCGCTCCCTGAAGGCTTCGTATCCCCACGCCATCCTGTTCTTCCGGCTGGGAGATTTCTACGAAATGTTCGGTGAAGACGCCAGGACAGCCAGCGCGGCACTGGGTCTGGTGCTTACCTCACGGCAGGGAACGCCGATGTGCGGCATTCCGGCGCACTCCAGCGCAGGCTACATCTCAAAACTCCTTAACACCGGCCATAAAATAGCGATCTGCGAGCAGATTGCGCCGGCCGGCGGCTCCGATGATGACACCCGCTCCAGACTGTTCTCACGGAAAGTGGTCCGCCTGATAACCCCCGGGACCGTGGTGGAGGATGAACTCCTGGATTCAAGAATTTCCAACCATCTGGTCTGCGTGGAGATGGATATAGTCGGGTGGGGCCTCGCCTGCATGGAAGTTTCCACCGGACAATTCTGGGCCACACAATCGCTGACAGACCCGGGCTACAGGCAGATCTCAGGCCTGCTGGCCAGGCTGGATCCATCCGAATTGCTGGCAAACCCCTCCTCCTGTGCTGAATTGAAGGAAAAGAACCTGCTCCCCCAGAAAGCTGCTGTCACCTCCTGCTCAAAAACAATAGAAAATCCGCGTGCCCCGGACGCCTGGCCCGACAGGACCGCATGGGAAAACCATAAGCTGGCCCTGAAAGCGGCTATCCGGGCCGCAGGCTACGCGGAAGAAAACAACCCTCATCTTAAGGGAATGCTTTCGGCTTATTACAGGGAGTCCGGCTCGAACATGCAGCTTGACGAAACAGCTGTCCGCACTCTTGAACTGGTACAGTCCGCATCCGGCACCAGGGCCCAGACGCTGTGGGGCGTTCTGGACCACACGTGTACACCCATGGGTTCGCGGCTTCTCAAGTCATGGCTGCTCCAGCCGCTTACCGAACTGCAGGAAATAGAAAGAAGGCAGTCATGCGTTCAGGAACTTTTTGAAAATTCCCGCTCCGGTGAAATCCTTTCCGGGATTCTTTCCGGCATAGCCGACATTGAACGGGTGATGAGCCGCGTGGCGGCCTGCAGCGCATCCCCGAAGGATGTGGCTGCGCTGAGAAAATCCCTCCAGCAGTTGCCGCGCCTTAAGGTATGGATAAGCTCCCCTCGCTTCTTCGCCGCCATGTCGGAAACAGCGGTAAAAATCGATTCCCTTTCTCCGGCCCTGGACTCACTCAGGGAACTGCTGGCCGGGGCTCTTTCGGAAAATCCGCCGCACCGTCTTTCAGACGGCGGCGTCATAAGGGACGGCTTCAGCCCCGAACTGGACGGTCTGCGTTCCATACGCAGGAACAGCCAGTCGGTTCTTTCGGAAATAGAGGCGGCTGAAAGAAAAAAAACAGGCATAACATCCCTGAAGGTGGGCTACAACTCCGT
>JBDRGJ010000228.1:0-15923 GCA_043817835.1 bacterium | reverse complement strand
GCGCCTGCCCGTCCGTCAGGCGGGCACTTGTGACTTGGTGACATGGTGTTCTTGTGACATGCGCGACATGACTTCAATCCAGTATCTCAAGGGAGTGGGGCCGAGAAAAGCGGCTTTACTGGCTAAACTGGAGATTTCCAGTGTTGAGGACATGCTTTTCTTTTATCCCCGGACATGGGAAGACCGCAGGGGCGAATCGAAAAAGCCGGGCGGCCTTATCGGCGACTCCTCTTCCGTCTTCCGCGGCATGGTGGCATCCGTAAAATTCATGCAGCCCGGCAGAACACTGGGTATTTTTAAGGCCGTACTGGTTGACTCTTCGGGGAAAAGCACGGAGGCCTACTGGTTCAAAAGAATAAACCCCCGTTACGATATCTTTTCTCTGGTGAAGCGTGACATAAGGGAAGGCCGATCAGTCTGGGTGGTGGGCCGGGCGGAAAACTCTGCTTTCGTCCGCAGGATAAGCGTGGAGGAGTACTACCTGGACTCGGATGAAAAATCCAGGAAAGTCCATGTGGGGCGCATAATACCGGTTTATCCGCTGACTGCAGGCATAACCGGTAAATTCATGAGGGAAACGGTCCGCAGGGCTCTGCTCCGCTCGGCTGCGTCCGTTCCCGATATCCTGCCGGCCTCCCTGTTGGAAAAGAGAAAATTTCTGGGGCCCTCCCAGGCCCTGTGGGGAATTCACCTGCCCAATTCGGAAGCCGAACTTGAGCAGTCGCGCAGAAGAATGGTCTACGAAGAGTTCCTCCTTATCACCTGCGCCTGGGCTATAAAGCACAGGCAGACCAGGGCAGTTGAAAAAGGCTATTCTTACGAAATAAAAAAACGCTTACTCACCCCTTTCAGGCAAGGGCTGGGCTTCGATTTCACCGCTGCGCAGAAGCGGGTCATAAACGAGATATTCCAGGACATGCAGTCTCCTCACCCTATGACCCGTCTGCTGCAGGGAGACGTGGGTTCCGGAAAAACGGTTGTGGCTCTTTCCGCTCTCCTGCTAGCCGTGGAAAACGGGTTCCAGGGCGTTTTTATGGCACCCACCGAAATACTGGCAGAACAGCACCTTATAACACTGACACGTTTCCTGAAAAATCTTCCTGTGCGCTTTGAACTGCTCACTTCAAGGGTACGGCCTGCGACAAGAAAAAAAATCCTGGAAAAAACCGCCGCCGGAGAGGTGGATATACTCGTAGGGACCCATGCCCTCCTGGAGGAATCGGTAAAGTTCTCAAAGCTGAAAATGGCCGTAATAGACGAACAGCACCGTTTCGGGGTGAGGCAGAGGACCGTGCTCCGACAGAAAGCGGATAATCCGGTCGACCTGCTTATAATGACGGCCACCCCGATACCGCGCACCCTTTCTCTTTCCCTCTACGGGGACCTGGACGTCTCCATCCTGGACCAGCTTCCACCGGGGAGAAGGCCTGTCAGGACTTTTCACGTTCCGGAGGAGGAGGCCTTCCGGGCTGCCCTTCATGAAATTGCGCTTGGCAGACAGGTTTATATCGTTCACCCCCTCATAGAGGAATCTGACAAAAAGGAACTGAAATCCGTGAAAAAAGAATTTGAACGCCTGCAGAAAGATGTTTTCAGGAATTTCAGGGTCGGGCTGGTGCATGGACAGATGGCAGGCGGGGAAAAGGCTAAGGCCATGGAGGATTTTTACCTGGGGAAGCTGGACATGCTCGCGGCGACTCCGGTCATAGAAGTGGGTATAGACATGCCCAACGCCTCGCTCATGATAATACAGAACGCGGACCGCTTCGGGCTGGCCAGCCTTCACCAGCTCAGGGGGAGAGTCGGCCGGGGAGAAAGCGAATCCCAATGCATGCTGGTGGCCGAATGCAGGACAAAGGAGGCAAAAGATCGGATAGACATCGTCTGCTCGACACACGACGGCTTCAGGATAGGGGAAAAAGACATGCAGATGCGCGGTCCCGGCGAAGTTATGGGAGTCAGACAGCACGGTGAACTGGAGTTGAGACTTGGGGATCTAGTCCGCGATGCCGGAATTCTGCGGGAGGCTGTCGAAGACAGGGATGCCCTGCTGAAAGCGGACCCCGACCTGACGTTTCCGGAACACCGTTCTTTCAGAAACCGTCTCTTGGAACTTTACCAGAGAAAGTGGCATGTCATAGATCTGGCATAACAACAGCTGTTGATATGGTGATAAGGTGATACGTTGATAAGGAAAGAATGCTTTTCCATATCAGCCTATAAACTTATCAGCGTATCATACCCCACTTTCCAAATGATAAAATTGGCGCTATGAACAGGTCGGAATTGCTTGAAAAACAGCTTGAGAAAAGGATCCTGATCGCCGATGGAGCCATGGGGACCATGGTACAGACCTTCGGCATCGGGGCTGACGATTACGGCGGAGAAAGATACGAAGGCTGCCTCGAACTTCTTTCCGTCACAAAACCGGAAGTCATAAGTTCTATACATGAGCAGTATCTTCAGGCCGGTGCCGACATTATAGAGACAAACACTTTCGGGGCCGTGTCCGTGGTGCTTTCCGAATACGGCCTTGAAGACAGGGCAAGGGAACTCAATATCGCTTCGGCAAAGCTGGCCGCCGGAATTGCGGCAAGATATTCCACTCCGGACAAGCCGCGATTTGTAGCCGGCGCCATGGGCCCTACCACCAGGTCGCTTTTTGTGACGGGAGGAATATCTTTCGATAAACTGGCGGCAGGCTATAAAGAGCAGGCTCTCGCCCTTATAGCGGGCGGGGCGGATATTCTTATCCTGGAAACCGCCCACGATCTTCTCAATATAAAGGCCGGGCTGGCAGGTGTGGAAGCTGCCTTTGTTCAGACAGGCAGTCGCCTTCATCTCATGGTTTCCGTCACGTTGACCGGGGGGAAAATGCTGAGCGGCCATGGCCCGGAGGCCGTGGCGGTTTCGCTGGACTGCTTCAGACCGCTTAGCCTGGGTTTTAACTGCGGAGCCGGAACCGAAAGCATGAACCGAAGCCTTAAGATTCTTTCCGGGCTCTGTCGCTCCCGCATTTCATTCATGCCCAATGCCGGCCTGCCGGATGAAAACGGAAAGTACCGTGGAACCCCGGCTGATTTCGCGCTTAAAATGAAGCGTATAGCTTCGCTGGGCATGCTTAATATCGCCGGCGGCTGCTGCGGGACCACGCCGGAATATATACGCGCCCTGTCAGAAGCGCTTAAATACGAGAAGCCGCGCAGGCCGGTCAAGTCCCGGCAATGGGCTCTTTCCGGCATTGAGCCCCTTTTCCATGATTCCGGAAACATGCCGCTGCTGGCAGGCGAACGGACCAATTCCATAGGAAGCAGGCTGTTCAGAGAAACCATATCCTCCGGCAAATGGGAAGAAGCCGTGGAAACGGGAAAAAACCAGGTTAAGGCGGGCGCGCACCTGCTGGACGTATGTCTGGCCAATCCTGATAGGGACGAATTGTCCGACATGAGGGAGTTTGTCTCAAGGCTTATAAAAGCGGTGCGTGTTCCCCTTATGATAGACACCACCGACCTTAAAGTAGCGGAAGAGGCCTTTAAGCTATGCCCCGGCAGGTGCATCCTGAACTCGGTCAACCTTGAGCACGGCGAGGAGCGCCTGGCGCAGGCTGCCCGCCTGGTCAGAAGATACGGAGCCGCCGTCGTATTCGGATGCATTGATGAGAACAAGACAGAAGCCATGGCCCTTTCCAGGAAAAGAAAACTGGAGATGGCCCGACGGGCTTTCGCCATTTTCACCGCAACGCACGGGCTTGAGCCGGAGGACATTCTTTTCGACCCGCTGGTTTTTCCCGCCGCCTCGGGCGACGGCAGATACGCCGGGACCGCTTTGGAAACCATTGCGGCGGTTCGCGATTTTAAGAACAATTTTCCCGGCACCAGGACGCTGCTGGGTTTGAGCAATGTCTCTTTCGGCCTGCCCGCTTCCGGCAGAGAAGTTATCAACTCGGTTTTCCTGCACCACTGCGCGGCGGCGGGGCTGGATATAGCCATAGTCAATCCCGCAGGCCTGCTCCGCTATCAGCGGATACCGGAAAACGAGCGCCTGATGGCGGAAGCCGTGCTTTCCGGGAAAAATGCGGAATCTGCGAAGATTTTCGCCGATCATTATAAGAGCACCTGTCCGAAGCCGGAAAGGCGTGGACAGAAGAGGAAAGCTTCCTTCCGGGAACGTCTTCATGGAGCGGTTTTGCAGGGTTCGGTAATCGGACTGGAGGAAATTATTTCAGGGATGCTCAGGGACATGCCTCCCCTGGAACTGATCCGCGGCCCTCTTTCACACGCCATGTCTGACGTCGGAAAACTTTTCGCCGAAAACCGGCTTATAGTGACTGAAGTCCTGCGCAGCGCGGAAGTGATGAAAACCGCCATAACCCTGCTCGAGCCCCTGCTTGGGAGTTCCGGAACGTCTTCCCGCGGCAGGCCGCAAGGCACCGGAGGTTTGCGGCACGCCAGAGGCAGGATGCTTCTGGCCACGGTGCGCGGCGATGTGCACGACATAGGAAAAAATCTCGTTCATATCATCTTCAAAAGCAATGGCTTTGAAGTCATCGATTTAGGCGTTAAGGTGCCGGCCGAAACGATAGCTGCGGAGGCCGCCAGGCACAAGCCTGATTTCATCGGACTTTCCGGACTGCTGGTAAGGTCCGCGGAAGAAATGGCTGTTACCGCCGAAAAGCTGAAAGCGGCCGGCATAGGCGTTCCCCTTATTGCCGGCGGAGCTGCTTTAACGGAAAAATTCACCCTTTCCAGGATAGCTCCGGCCTACGGAGGGTCTGTCTATTATGCAAAAGACGCCATGCACGGGCTGGATCAGGCATTGCGGCACGCAAGGCAAACGCCTTCTGCCGGGACTTTGCGCAACGGACGCACTGGGGACAAAAAGACATGAAGCAGAGCAGGCCGCTGACAGCGCCGGGGACACGCGGCACGCAGGGCGGGGCTATCCCGCATCCCCCCGACCTTGACCGCCATGTTCTGAGAAAATACCCCCTGGAACGGGTTTTTACCTTCATCAACGAAAAGATGCTCTACTGCAGGCATCTCGGCCTGCGCGGCGAACCGAAGAGACTCTTTTCTGCCGGCGATGCAAAGGCTTTGGAATTGAAAAAGCTGGTGGAGGAGATGAAAGATGAGGCGGCGGCAAGAAAGCTGATCGAATCTTCCGCGGTCTTCTCTTTTTTCGGCGCCAACAGCGAAGGTGATTCCATAAAAGTATTCGCTCCCTCCGGGGAACTTCTGGAGATTTTCCCCTTCCCCCGACGGCACGACGGAAAAAAGCTCTGTCTCAGCGATTTCACGGCGCCGGCGCCGCCCGACAGGGCCAGGAGGCGGGAGCGCGACGGAGTCGATGCACGCGACTGGGGGAGGCGTCCGGACTCTGTCCGACCACCGTCCCCGGAGCTCAGCGCAGGGGGCACGCAGGGCAGCCCGCTAACTGCGCCGGAGGCACGCGGCACGCAAGGCAGGGATTATATCGCGATGTTCGCCGTCACCTGCGGAAAAAAACCGCAGGAAGAGGCGGCCGCCCTGAGGAAAAAAGGTGAGCTTGTCAGATCCCATCTCATCAATATCCTTTCCATTGTCTGCGCAGAAGCGCTGGCCGAGGCCGTTCACGAAGACATAAGAAGGATGTGGGGGTTTCCCGATCCTCCCGGAACGACTCTGAAAGAAAAACTCCGGTCCGGATACAGGGGAAAAAGATTCAGTTTCGGCTATCCCCAATGTCCTGATTTGTCAAACCAGTCAAAACTTTTTAAGCTTTTAAAACCCGATGAACTGGGGATAACGCTGACCGACAGTTTTATGATGGAACCGGAGGCAAGCGTTACGGCTCTGGTTTTTCATCATCAGAGGGCGGAGTACTTTTAAGGAGCTTATATGATACGCAAAGCCGTTTACCCCGGGAGTTTTGATCCTGTCACGAACGGGCATCTGGATATTATAAAGAGAGCCAAGAAAATTTTTGACCACCTGACCATCGCAGTGCTGGCCAACAGGGGAAAGAGGCCCCTTTTCTCCACAAAGGAAAGGGTGCGCATGCTAAGGACCGGCGTAAATGGGATCCCCGGGATTGCCGTGGACTGCTTCGACGGCCTGCTGGTTGATTATCTCAGGAAGAACAAAATCAATATCATCATCCGCGGTCTGCGCGCCGTCTCTGACCTGGAGTATGAATTCCAGTTGGCTCACGTAAACCGCACCATGCTTCCCGACATAGAGACCGTTTTCCTCATGCCCAGCGAAAAATATGTCTACCTCACCTCCAGCATGGTACGGGAAGTATCATCCTTCGGGGGCGACCTCAGCCGGTTCATCCCGCCCTATGTGGCAGGCGCGCTGGAAAAAAAATTGAGGAAAACGAAATATTGACCGCCGTATGAGAAAATCCCTTCGTACGCGCAGATATCCCATGCGACTCGCCGTTTACGGCGGCCTGTTCGTTTTGATCGCCCTGCTGTTCCTTTACTGGCGACACCTCAAGAACCGCAAGCCGGAGAACATCCTGCCGCAAAAGCAGATAGTGGTCTCAGCAGGCGCTCTTTCTGAAACGCCGCTTTACAATGTTCTCACAGGCCTGGGCCTGTCCGGAACCGAGGCGGGAAAAATATCCCTGGCACTTAAAAAGGTGATCAATCCCCGGAAACTGCAGGAGGGGGACGGCTACGCTGTTGTACTGTCCACTTCCGGAGAGTTCCATTACCTTACTGTGGTGCATCTCCTTAAGAACTACTCTGTTTTCAGGGTACAAAAGACCGGAGGATACACCGCTTCAATCAGGAAAATGCCCCTGGATGCCGCCCGCAGGTCGGATTCCGGAAAGATTTCCGGTTCACTATGGGAATCCATGAACGCCGCCGGGATAAATCCGCAGGTGATAATGCAGTTTGCCGATATATTCGCCTGGAATATAGATTTTCTGACCGAGGTCAGAAATGGAGACTCCTGGTCCCTTATCTGGCAGGAGGAGACTGTCCCCGGCATGCTCCCTGCGCAGCGGTACGGGTACAGCGGCCCGCCTGAAGCGGAACATCACGGTCAGCCGCAAACCCCGGCCTCCTACCGTAACACGACAGTCGTCGGCATCAATGTGCTTGCAGCGGCCTATGACGGCGCAATGACAGGGAAAAAAAAAGGCGTTTTTTTTGAGAATGACTATTACACCGAAAAAGGCAAATCGCTCAGGGGATTTTTCCTGAGAGCCCCGCTTCAGTACCGCAGGATTTCCTCATATTTCAGCAAGAAGAGGTTCCACCCGATACTGAGAATTTTCAGACCGCACCTTGGCATAGATTACGCGGCCCCCGCAGGGACGCCTGTTTCAGCGGTGGCGAGCGGAGCGGTTTCCTTCATCGGCTGGAAGGGCGGTTTCGGCAGATATCTGGAGATCAGGCACAGCAACGGCTATGTAAGCACTTACGGCCACCTGAACCGCTATGCCAAGGGCATAAAAAAGGGAACCAGCATAACCCAGGGTAAGGTCATCGCCTATGTCGGCTCCACCGGTATTTCAACAGGATCGCATCTGGATTTCAGGATTAAGCAGAACGGCAAACATGTCAATTTCCTTAAGATAAAAGGCCGCAGCGCCGGCGGTCTTGGCGGCAGACGGCTGTCAGCCTTCAAAACCGCCTCCGCACCTATCGTGTCGGAACTGGAAAAGCTGCATGAGACACCCTGAACATGGTAAAATCGGACCCGTTTTTTTGTAATCTTTTCATTAGCGGCTTGAGGTTGTGCCAAGGGGTATGAAAGTATGTGGAATTACACGGAAAAAACACTGGACCATTTCAAGAATCCGCGCAATGCCGGGGAGATAAAGGATGCCGACGCGGTCGGGGAAGTGGGCAACATCGTCTGCGGCGATGCCCTGCGCCTGTTCCTCCGGATAGACAAAGCCTCTCAGAGAATAACCGATGCCAAGTTTAAGACATTCGGCTGCGGCAGCGCAATAGCCTCTTCCTCAGCCCTGACTGAAATGATAAAGGGCAAGACCCTGGATGAAGCTTCTAAAATCACGAATCAGGACATAGCCGCCTGGCTGGGAGGACTCCCTGACGAAAAGATGCATTGCTCCGTAATGGGCATGGAAGCCCTTGAAGCGGCTATTAAAAACTTCAGGGGCGAACCGCCGGGAGAGCATAAGAAAACCGAGGGTAAAATTGTCTGCAAGTGCTTCGGAGTGACGGAGCTGAAGATACTCCGCACCATCAGGGACAACCGCCTGGCCACGGTGGAGCAGGTGACCAATTTTACAAAGGCCGGCGGCGGCTGCGGAAAATGCAGGCCGGAGATAGAGAAACTCATCGCAGAGTTCTGGGCCAAGGATAAGTCCAAACATGCGGCCGGCGCGGCGCAAGCCAAAAAGCTCACGACCATCCAGAAAATACATGCCATAGAGGACATACTGGCAAAGGAAATAATTCCCATGCTCAAGGCTGACGGAGGGTTCATAGAGCTTATTGACCTGGAGGGGGATATAGTCAAGGTGAAACTCATGGGAATGTGCAGCGGCTGTCCGAGTTCCGGCCTGACGCTCAAGTCCCTGGTGGAAAAGCGCCTGAGGGAGCTGGTGGATGACTCGCTGAGAGTCGAGGAGGTAACGGAATGAAGACAATTTACCTGGACAACAATGCCACCACCCGCGTGGCAGATGAAGCAAAAAAAGAAATGGAGCCGTTTTTCTGCGAGTTCTACGGCAATCCCTCCAGCATGCACACTTTCGGAGGAGGAGTGCAGAAGCACATAGACAATGCAAGGGAACGCCTGGCCTCACTGCTTGGCGCGGCGGATCCCGCAGAGATAATTTTCACCAGCTGCGGCTCGGAAAGCGACAATGCCGCCATCTGGGCCGCCCTGCGGACCTGCCCTGAAAAAAAACATGTCGTGACCAGCAGGGTTGAGCATCCGGCTGTGCTCAACCTATGCCATTTTCTGGAATCCCAGGGATATAAGGTCACTTACCTGGGAGTGGACGGAGAGGGTCGGCTGGATATGGACCATTTGCGGGAGGCAGTCAACGAAAATACCGCCATAGTCACCCTGATGTGGGCCAATAATGATACCGGGGTCGTTTTTCCGGTGGAAGATGCTGCCAGGATAGTGAAATCCAGGGGAAGCGTTTTTCACACTGACGCGGTCCAGTCGGCCGGTAAAATACCGATAAACCTGAAGAATTCCGCCATAGACATGCTGTCTGTCTCAGGACACAAGCTGCATGCGCCTAAGGGCATAGGCGCTCTTTACGTCCGCAAGGGAACAAGGTTCATCCCTTTTCTGATGGGCGGACACCAGGAAAGGGGCCGGCGCGCCGGAACAGAAAACGTTCCCTACATAGTCGGCTTCGGAAAAGCCGCGGAACTGGCAGGACAGCACATAGAAAAGGAAAACACGAAGGTAAAAACTCTCCGGGACAGGCTGGAACTGGGACTGATGAAGGCGATTCCCAACTGCAGGCGCAACGGACATCCGGACGAGCGGCTGCCCAACACCGCCAATATAAGTTTTGAGTTCGTGGAAGGAGAAGCCATACTTCTTCTGCTTAGCGAAAAAGGAATAGCCGCATCCTCAGGCTCAGCCTGCACTTCCGGCGCCCTCGAGCCCTCGCATGTACTGCGGGCCATGGGAGTCCCCTATACCTTCGCCCACGGTTCGGTCAGGTTTTCGCTGAGCCGTTACACGACTGCCGAGGAAATCGATACACTTCTGCGGGAAATGCCCGGCATAATAGAAAAGCTCAGGAAAATTTCCCCGTTCAGCGAAGGAAAGCCCCTTTTCGGTCAGGAATGCGAAATTCACTGAGTGAAACGACGATGAGAAGGTGACATGGTGATATATAAAATCATTTCAAAATTGTAGAATGGTTGTCCGCAGCACACAGATGCGCCCGTAGCTCAGTTGGTCAGAGCAATCCGCTCATAACGGATGGGTCGTAGGTTCAAGTCCTACCGGGCGCAGATTTACAAAAGGCCATCATGAGTTATCATGATGGCCTTTTATTCGGGAATATCCGGAATTTTTTTATTGTTCGTTGGATTATCTTGCTTCCGGCAAACCGCATCTCGCTTTTGCCTCTGTTGCTTATGTCATTTCCTATTCTTTTGCCACAAGAACGATTTCTATCCTGCGGTTAAGCGCCTTGTTCTCCGGCGTATCATTCGCGGCCACGGGGCGGTACTCGCCGAAGCCGGCCACCATAAGCCGCTTGGGGTCTATCCTGGCGTTGTCCTGAAGATACCTGGCCACTGCGGTGGCGCGGGCGGTTGAAAGTTCCCAGTTGGTGGGGTATCTGTTCTTCAAATCTCCCCCTATCGGGACATTGTCGGTATGTCCCTCTATCTTTATGTCTTTGTCCGCTATGCCGGTCAGGACTTTGCCGACGTTGTCCAGAATTTTTTTGCCGGCAGTGCGCACTTCCGCCATTCCGGATTCAAAAAGTATTTTGTCCACCATGTTGACGGTCAGCCTGCCCTTGAGGTTGGTTATGGTTATCTCGCCTGCCGAGATTTCGGCCTTCAGTCCGGCGGTCAGGTCTTCATAATTCTTCTTTATCATCGCCAGTTCGGCCTCTTTTGCTTCCTCCAGCGCTTTCTTATCGGCAAGTGCCCTGGCCAGTTCCCCTTCTTTTGTTTTTATCAGCTCATTGGTCTGCTTTGCCGTATCCGAAATCTTCTGATTCAGCCCGTCGCGCTCTTTTATAAGCTCCGAGACTTTTTTGCTGAGTTCCCCCCTGTTGGCCTCAAGGGATTCCTGCAGGTCCTTGTTCGATTTCCGCGAATCGGCAAGCTGATCAGTGCAGGCTGCAAGGTCATGTGTGCGTTTATCCGCCCTCTCCGATACGGAAGCGTTTTCTTTCTTCGCTTCTTCCAGCTCGCTGCGCACGGAAACAAGCTGTGTTTCCTGCGCTTTGAACTTTGAGGCGGTAACACAGCCTGAAAGCGGAATCAGCATAACAGCGAACAACGACAATTTTTTCATATTTTACCTCCTACTGTTCCTGTCAGATTAAGTATACAAATTTGGCGATTATTTTTTGGGAGCGCGGGTCGAGGCGTCCGCCTCCCTGCGCAGACGCTCTATTTCGGCCATAAGCTCTTTTTCCTTTTCTTTGGCGCCGGCCAGTTCCCCGTCCTTTACCCTTATAAGCTCGCCGGTCCGGACTGCGGCCTCCGAAAGTTCCTGTTTCAGTGCGTCACGCTCCTTTATAAGTTCATAAATCTTCTTGCTGAGCTTTCCCTTCTTTGCTTCAAGAGCTTCCTTCAGGTCTTTATTGGATTTCTGCGCGGAATCCAGCCGACTGACGCAATCGGCATTCTTCGCAATAAGTTCCTGCCCCGTCTGCGAAGATTCTTCCGCAAAGGCTGCAGCCTCGTTTCTGACAGCCGCCAGTACAGCCTGCGTTGCGGAAAGTTCCGCTTTCTGCGCCTTGTACTTCGACATGCTTACACACCCCGAACATAAGACTGCTACTGCAAGAAAAATGCCGGGTTTTTCCATTTTATTTCACCTTTGATTTCACCGGTTATTGTGTTTGGTCGGGAACTTTCTCACCTCATCACCTTCTCACTTACTCACTGCTGTCGCCGGCCAGCTGACCGCAGGCTCCTTTTATATCCTCTCCCAGGCTTTTTCTTATGGTGCAATGAACCCTCATGGCTGCAAGTATTTCCAGAAATTTCCGGGCTGCTGATTCGCCGGTCTGGAGTTGTCCGCCTGCCACAGGATTGCATCTTATGAGATTGACGTGGAGAAGCCTCCCTCCTTTCAATCCTCCGATCAAGTCTGCCAGCCGGCGCGCGTCGCCAGGTCTGTCGTTTACCCCGGCCATGAGCGCGTATTCCAGAAAAACTTTTCTGTTAGTTGTTTTCAGGTATTTTTCCAGCGCTGTTCCGAGCCGGGCAATCGGATATGTCCTGTTAAGCGGAATAAGCCTGCTTCTAAGACCGTCATCCGCTGCGTGCAGGGACAGCGCCAGATTGACCTGGGGAAAATCTCTGGCCATCTTTTCCATGCCCGGGACATGCCCGGCGGTTGAAACCGATATATGCCGCTGGCCCAGCCCGAAAAAATCCGCATCGGAAAGGAGGCGCAGGCTTTTCGACACCGCGGGATAATTTAAAAAGGGCTCGCCCATGCCCATATAGACCACGGAGGATATTCTTCCCGCCGGGTTCTGTCTGCGCATGTGCTGATTCCAAAAAAGCACCTGGTCTGCGATTTCTTCCGCGGTCAGATTCCTTTTCAGGCCGTTTTTTCCGCTGGCGCAGAAAATACATCTCACCGGGCAGCCGCACTGGCTGGAGACACACACGCTCCACTGGTCGATGGCCCGTCTGAGCATGACCGTTTCAATGTTCAATCCGTCCTGCAGGCAGAGCAGGGCTTTTACTGCGCGGGAATCCCTTGAAACAAGAATCTTCTCAGGAACAAAGGAAAGTATTCTGAAATTTTCCGCCAGTTCCCTGCGGACACCGGCCGGCAGCTCCGTTGCCTCCTCCCATGAATAAATGCCCTGCCTGAATACGGCAGTCCTGATCTGGCTCAGCCTGTAGTATGGCCAGCTTTTTTTAACGGCATATTCTTCTATCTGCTCAAAGCGCATAATACTGAGATACGCAGCCTGTTAAGATTTTATAATTTATATACTTGTTGCTGAAATAAACATGGTCACTAATTTTTTTGAAACTCACGCGCACCTTTGCGACCCGGCTTTTGACTCGGACCGGGAAAAGGCTATCGAAGCTTCCTTCGCGGCCGGGGTTTCCCCCATTGTTGAAATAGCATGCTCTCCTGCCGAGTGGCAGAAAGCCCTGGACCTGTGTTCACGGCATCCCGGAAAGATTTACTGCGCCTGCGGGCTGCATCCGCATGAGTGTGATTCCGCTTTGCCCCGGAACCTCGCTTCGCTGAAAGAATCGCTGAAAAGTCCCGCTGCCGTTGCCATCGGAGAATCTGGACTGGATTACTTCAGAAGCCGGTTCAGCCGGGATGAACAGCTCCGCGTATTTTCCATGGTAATTGATACGGCAAACGCGACTGGCAAGCCTTTCGTCATCCACTGCCGCAACAGCATGCCAGCGGCTCAAAATGCCTATGCGGATGTTCTGGCCGTTCTGAAAAAAGAGTGGAAAATTGCCTCCGGCGGAAGGTTCTCCGGAGTGCTTCATTGTTTTTTAGGAAGCTGCAGGGACGCCATTGAAGGAATGGACATGGGGCTGGCCCTTGGCGTCAACGGGACATTGACCTATCCGAAAAACAACGGACTCAGAGAGACAATAAGAAAGGCCGGGATAGGGAATGTGGTGCTGGAAACCGACTGCCCGTACCTCCCTGTTCAATCTGACCGCGGGAAGCGAAACGATCCCACCAGCATACCAGTAATAGCCCGGGCCTTAGGCGGACTTTTCGGACTTTCCGAAGTAGAAACCGCTGATTTCACGACCCGGAACGCTTTGGAGCTTTTCCGCCTGTAATATCTTTATACCCCGGTTCTTTTTCAAGCTGCCCGAAGGCGGGGTCCGCCTTTATCCTTTTTATATCAACCAGACCTTTCCTGAGCGCAAATGCCAGACTTTTAAGCGCTTCTGTTTTTTCTCCTTTCATTGCCTGCAGGCGGGCCAGTTCGTACCAGGCGGTGAAATTCTTTTTGTCCAGTGCCGCGGCGTTTCGGAAAGCATCCAGGGCTGTGTCCGGACTGCCGAGAAAAAGAAATGACCGCCCCAGGCGCACAAAAACGGAAGGCTGAACCGGGTCCATGGACAGGGATTTCATGTACGCATCCCTGGCTTTTTCCCATTTCCTGCACAGGAAATACGTATCTCCCAAAGCCGAATAACGCCCCGGGGTTTCGTTTTTTTTCAGCGCCGCGAGCAGTTCTTTCTCCGAAGCGGCATGATCTCCGCGCAACTGGTGAAGCCTTCCCAGATTTTCCCTCGCTGCGGCGGATTCCGGATGAAAAACAAGGACCCTCTCATAAATCCGCACGGCTTCGTCAAATTTTTCTCCGCGCGCCAGCGCGGAGGCAAGGGCATTCGCCGCATAAATGCTTTCCGGCGAAAGCCTCCATGCCGCCCTGAACCAGGCCAATGCTTTCCTGTTCTCTCCTCTTCTGGCGTGTTCCTGTCCGAGTTTGACCTCTCCCTCGGAAATCTTGAGCGGCACGGCGCAAACGGCGAGCCCTTTTCTGAGCGATAATATGTTTTGCTCCGCGTTTTGGGACGAGGCAAAGCCTGCGACCGGCAGAAGTATCAGCGCAGCGATGACCGATTTTCCTTTAAAAAATTTTCTGCCGGGATATTCAGCCTCACAAACCATACGTTTACATTTTATTATAACGGCACGGACTTTGTAAGCGGATGATTATTATTGTATATTCTCATTTATGTCAGATTCATTTGTCCCTAAAGAAGTTTTTCTTACGAAAGGCATCGGACGGCACCGCGAGAAACTGGCGAGCTTCGAGGAAGCCCTCAGGGACGCCAAGATAGCCCGGTTCAACCTGGTGCACGTCTCCAGCATCTTCCCGCCTTCCTGCAAGGTAGTGCCAAGAACAAAAGGACTTGATAAGCTCAAGAGCGGACAGATACTCCACTGCGTAATGAGCAGGAACGCCGTTGACGAAAACCACAGGCTGATAGCCGCTTCCGTCGGTCTTGCCGTACCCAAAGACAGAAGCCAATACGGCTACATATCCGAACACCACAGCTACGGCGAGACGGACGAACAGACAGGCGAATACTCGGAAGATCTGGCCGCCCTCATGCTGTCCACCATACAGGGGCTTGAATTCGACGTAGGGACGACATGGAACCAGAAAGAGGAAATCTGGAAGCTGAGCGGCAAGATAGTCAAGACAGCCAACGTCACACAGTCTGCAATAGGCGTGGCCGGGCAATGGACCACCGTCATTGCTGCCGCCGTGTTTATATTCTAGGGGAACCTCTTGTCGGCTCTGCCGTCCTCTCAACCGCGGCTGCTTTGAGATGGCCCCGACTCTGCGCAGGGGGCTAAACAGTGGACGAACCAGCAGATCCCAAACAATTCATGGGCCAGCGCTCCGGAAAAAGCACTCTGGAGCGCTGTCGTTTTATAATACTGCCTGTTCCCTGCGAGAAAACCGTTTCTTACGGCGGCGGCACAGCCGCAGGACCAAAGGCTATAGTAAAGGCCTCCGGTCAGCTTGAACTCTGGGACGAGGAAGTCAAAAGGGAAACCTGGAAACAGGGCATCTGCACTCTGCCGCCTTTTGACTGCCGCAGCGGAACAAAGGCCTTTTTCTCCGGGCTGAAAAAAAAGACGGAGAAATTGCTGCAGCTTGACCGCGCCGTTCCCTTCTTCCTTGGAGGGGAACACAGCATAACCCAGGCATTACTCCCTGCCTTTATACAGAAATATCCCGGCCTCTCAATACTGCACTTTGACGCACACGCCGATCTGCGCTCTGAGTATGAAGGCTCTTCACACAGCCACGCCTGCGCCCTGTATCCGGCTTCCCGCAAGTGCCGGATTGTTCAGGCAGGAATCAGGAGCGTGGCTCCCGAGGAAAAACAGAATATAAATTCAGGAAACGTGAAGACCTTCCTTATGCACGAGCATCTGGAAATAAACTCTCTTATAAAGAAAGTGCTTTCCTGCCTGACAAAGGAAGTTTATCTGACAATAGACGTTGACGGCTTCGACCCGTCGGTCATTCCCGGCACCGGCACCCCTCAGCCCGGAGGCTTTTCATGGCATGACGGCTTGAAGCTTTTCAGGGCTGTCTGCGGAAAGAAAAAAGTGGTGGGAGTGGATGTGGTGGAAACCGCCCCGCAGAAAGGAACAACCGTATCGGAATTTGCCGCGGCCAAGCTTGTCTACCGCCTGATGGGCTACCTGTCCGAAAAATAATACTTCAATTCCGTATCAAAAAAGCCCGGCAATTTATTGCCG
>JBDRGJ010000227.1:0-5918 GCA_043817835.1 bacterium | reverse complement strand
TTCCTACACGGAAAAGAGGGAGGCGGCGGGCAAGGCCATAGAGTGGCACTCCACCGGCCTGCAGAAGGGTCTCACCACTCTAGCCACCATAGGCAGCATCAGCCCCTTCATAGGGCTGTTCGGAACCGTGCTGGGGATCATGAGGGCCTTCCGCGACCTGGCAGTCTATTCCGGAGCCGGGCCATCGGTTGTCGCGGTGGGCATAGCCGAGGCGCTGATATGTACTGCCGCCGGCCTTTTCGTGGCCATCCCTGCTATAGTGGCCTACAACTATTTCACGCACAAATCCAACATTTTCATAAGGGAAATGGATCGGATAACAGAACAGGCCATAGACAAGGCGGGCTTCAAGGAGTTTGCTGACGCAGGTTAGGCAAAAGGTTATCAAGATTGGAAAAATGAAAAAGATCGTGAAAGATTAATCAGTTAATCCTGGCAATCTCACTCTATGCAGATACACAACCTCCGGAAAGGCGTGATGGCGGACATCAATATGATTCCGCTCATAGACGTGGCGCTCATTCTGGTTATCATATTCATGGTGCTCACTCCGTTCCTTGTGCAGTCCCAGATAGCGGTTCAACTGCCCAAATCCGCCGAAGGGTCCCGGATCCCGCAGGAAAACGTCATAAGGATACAGATTCAGGCCGACGGCTCCGTTGTCGTAGAGGGAAAGCCGTTGAAAATGGCCCAACTCGAAAAGGAGCTTCTTCTGCGCCTTTCCAAATCAGCCAAAAAGACAGTGCTGGTACAGGCTGACCGCACCGTCGACATAGAAAAAGTGGTCCAGGCCCTGGATGTCGCCAAAAAGCTCGGCGCGGGAAAGATAGGCATAGGAGTGATGCCGCCGGACAAGTAAGATACCCGGCTTCCGTGCAAATCGGAACGGCATCCGACAACGCCATGCGCCAGTATCTTTTGTACTCCGGTTCCGTCCACACCCTTGCCTTTGCCGCGTTTTTTTTCCTTGCGAGGCCGGGCAGGGTCGCACCCCCTTCGTCCACTTACACCATAGATTTTATAGGCCGGTCCGGGATAACCACCGTAGGAGAAAAATCCAGCCCCGCTGCGCCCGAGCCGCAGGGCAAAGAAAAATCCTACAAATCCGAGGAAATGACGGTTTCAGCTTCAAAGAAAAAACGCTACGAACCGCTGCCGGCCCCCAGCATCCTGAAGGGTCTGGCTAAAGCAGTACCCGCCAAAACGCAGGGAACAGGGGAGACCGATCTTTCAAGAAAATCAGCCTCCACCGGCGTTTCAGCGGATTTTCCCGACTTCCCTTATCCCTGGTACGTTTCACAGGTCAGGAATTCTCTCTGGAACGAATGGTCATCCAGAATGCCTCGCGGAAGTTTCATGGCATGCGTTGTGGCTTTCAGCATAAAACGCGACGGAAATATAGCCCGCATAATGGTGGAAAAGAGTTCCGGCAACAAGCTCTTCGATTTCGCTGCCATGTCCGCGTCCGATTCGGCCGCCCCTTTTCCTCCTCTTCCGGCCGATTTTGCGGAAAGCCAGCTGACCGTGCATGTGGAATTCAGGGTTGCGGATTAAAATGACCATTTTACGAAGAATTTTTGTCATCCTGGCGGTACACCTGCTCTTTTTTTCAGCCTGGCCCGACACCGGCCAGTCCGGAGTCCCCTACCTCCTGGTCTCCCTGGCGGCATGGAGCGCGGCAGCGGTCCTTACAAAAGTCTTTTCAATCCCTCTTCTGTCCTCAGTCCTGAGACCGGCAATCGACCTGGCAATGGCCGCGGCAGCAGCCCTGGTCATCTCCCTGACAATGCCCCAGAAAGACGGAATAAAGGTTTTTGAAAAAATCAGACTGGGGGACATACCCACGGTCCATGAAGTTGCTGCAGGGCTGACCGGAGTTTTGACAAAAATATCTTCCTGGCGGCAGAAATGAAAAAAGCGCTCATAACAGGCGGGGCCGGTTTCATCGGAAGAGCCCTGGCAGGGAAGCTTTCCGCCAAAGGCTGTGCTGTCAGGGTCATAACCCGCAGAGCCGCATCCTCCGTATCCATGCCGGATGCGGAGATTGTTCAGGCATCTTTTTCGGATCCGGAATCGCTCAAAAAAGCCGTTGAAGGCTGCGACACCGTTTTTCACCTGGCCGCGGCGCTGTTTTGCCGCTCAAAAAAAGAATTTGAGAAAGCCAATGTGGAAGCCACCGCAAATCTGGTTAAAGCCTGTTGTGACTTGTCGCCCCGTCCGCGGCGCTTCGTTTATGTGTCCAGCCTGGCTGCCGGCGGACCTTCTGTTTCCAGCGACAACCCGCGCACCGAGGAAATGCCCGAAGCCCCTGTTTCCTATTACGGTATGACCAAGCTGGGGGGGGAGTCTGAAGTGAAAAAGCTTCCTCCGGGCATCGAACGGGTTATTCTGCGGCCGCCGATAGTTTACGGCAGGAACGATGCCGGCACTTCGAAAATAGCCCAGTGGGTAAGCAGAGGCATAATGATAAACGCCGGTCCGGCAGGAACTTATTTCAGCTTCATCTATCTGGACGACCTTGTCAGGGCTCTTATCGAAGCCGCGGAGAACCCGTCTCTTGCAGGAAAGACCCGCTATGTCTGCGAGGACAGCATTTACTTCTGGACTGATTTCATAAGGATGCTCTCTTCCGCAATGGGGGTAAAGAAGCCTTTCATGCTCAACCTTCCGGCACCGGCGGTCAGTGCGGCCGGCTTCATTTACGAACTGGTCTCCGCAATAACGGGCTCGACGCCTGTGTTGAACATGGACAAGGCGCGCGAAGCCGCTGCAGGTCACTGGATAGCCTCTTCCGGAAAATGGACTGGGGAAACAGGCTGGCAAGGCTGGACACCTCTTGCGGAAGGACTCAAAGAAACTTTCGAAGTTAAGAAGTTAAGAGGTTAAGAAGTTACGCACTGTCGAAGTTGAAAAATTGCGATATTATACTTATGTTTAATTTAATCAGGAAAATAAGCGATAAATTTTGTTCCCCGACTTCTTAAGTTCGCAGCTTCGGCTTTTCTCCTACTTCAGCCGCCCAAATCCTCGGATAAGAACAAATTTTTCTACTGTAGCCCGCCGATTTATCGGCGCTGTAATCGAAAGCCCGATGAATCGGGCAACTACACCCGTCTGGTGAAAAATGTCAAGGGCATACCTGGGCGTTAGCCGAGTCCCCCGTATCCCCCTTGACAACAGGGAATAATCTGTTATACTAATAATCCTTCCGGGCGCGGCACTGCCCGGAGGCCCGGCGCCGAGAAGGAGACTGAAATGAACCGCTGGGCAACGAACAGTGAAGGCACATCGGAAGCTTCCGCAAACGAGCACAAGACTCTCGTGGAGAGTATGAGAAACGACCTGGATGAAATGCTCAGGGGGGTTAAAACTCTTCAAAGCTATCTGCATCCCGGAAAAAAACTAACCCGCACCGCGCTGTAATTTTCCGGCGGTTTGCGAAAATCCGCGGAACAAATGCTCCGGTTATCCCCGGGGCATTTCTTTTTTTGATGACCGCATTTTTTGTATATTTTCTCAGGTGCCTGTACCTATGTCTAAAAAACACAAAAACGCTTCCGAAGCTATTGTCGAACCGCGTTTTTTGACCGGATATCGGCCTTATGCCGGCCTCCTGCTGCTTGCAGTCATAATCTATACCCACACGCTTTTTTTCGGCTTCACATATCTTGATGACAATACGCTGATACTCGACAATTTTCATTTTTTGGGCGACATGTCGAATTTTTTTAAAGCTTTTCAGCGGGACGTTTTTTTGAATGCTGCGAGCGAAGCCTATTACAGGCCTCTCATGACCGTTTCCCTTATGGTTGATGCCCGGTTCGGTGGCACATCTCCTTTCTTTTACCACCTTACCAACATATTGCTGCATTTTGCTTCTTCCTGCCTGATTTTTGTATTCCTGCGCCGTCTGGGATACGAAAAATTTCCGGTGTTCTTATGTTCGGCGTTTTTTGCGGTTCACCCGGCGCTTTGCCAGGCCGTCGCGTGGATTCCGGGCAGAAACGACTCTCTGTTGGCTGTTTTTATTGTTTTGTCCTTTATTTTTTTTATTGATTATATTGCCAGTAGAAAACAGGGCCATCTGGCTGCGCATCTGTTGTTTTTCACTCTAGCGCTTTTCACCAAAGAAACCGCCGTCGCTTTGCTCATCTTATGTCCTTTTTATATGCTCCTGATTGCTCCAAAACGCATTTTTGCCGCGCACAACCTGACGCTTTTTCTCGGGTGGGCCGCGACGGTATGCGTCTGGTTCATTCTGCGGAAAATGGCTTTTTCGCATCCCATCGCGTATACTCCGGAGTATATGCTACGGTCCCTTGTCTCGAATCTGCCGGCGGTATTCCTGTATATCGGCAAGTTGCTGTTTCCCTTCAATCTTTCCGTTTTGCCCATTTTGCGCAACAACACACTTATTTACGGGTACGCGGCAGTTGCATCGGTTTTAATCCTTTTTTGTTTTTCAAAAAACACAAGCCGTTCACGCGTCGCATTCGGCATGCTGTGGTTCCTGATTTTTCTGCTGCCGGGCTTTATACGCCCTAATCCCGATCTGCCCGCTGATTTCATAGAACACAGGATGTACGTGCCCGCACTCGGCTTGCTCATATTCCTGCTGGAAACCGCCCGCATAAAAGACGCCGTGTTCGGCAAAAATCCGACGACTTTTCTGGCCGCCGGAATCCTGGGCCTGTTCTCCTTCCTTAATATTTCCCACAGCGGCAATTTTAAAGATTCATCCGCTTTCTGGGAAAATGCCGCGGCTCACTCTCCGCAATATCCTCTTGCGCGCAGGAATCTGGGAGCCATGTATTATCTTAAAGGCGAGACGGACAAGGCTGAAAAGGAATATCTGGAATGCGTAAAGCTCAACCCCGCTGAACCGATGGTGCACAACAATCTGGGACTTATTTACATGGACAGCGGGCGGCTGGCTAAGGCTGAGGCCGAATTTCTGAGCGAACTCAGGTACAACCCCAATTACGACACCGCTTACTACAACCTCGGCCTGCTTTACGCCAGGCAGGGCAAAATGCAGCAGGCCGTGGGACTATGGATGAAAACCCTGGAAATAAATCCCCACTACTTCGGAGCGTACAATCAGCTGGGCATCTTCTTTTATAATATAAAAGACTTCAAAAAAGCCGCTTTTTACGTCTCCGAAGCGCAAAAAAGAAACGGTCAGATACTTCCGGAACTTTTGAAAGCAATGGAACCATTTCTCATCCCCCGGGATTAAACGATATGACCGAAGAATACTGCGCCAAATGCAGGAAAATTCTGACTGACCCGCGCAGGAAGTGCGGCTCCGCCGTACTTTCTACCTCTGGTGTCAGAAAGTGCGTTAAATGCGCAGCCATACTCTGTCCCAGTTGCACGACCGTTTTTTGTTTTTTTTGCAAAGGGGAAATGAAGGAAGTCAAACAGATGCATTAGACACATATCACAGCAGAAACAAAGCGATTGACACTGCCAAGACGGAAGGAATACAATCTGGCTGGGCCGCCCAGACTGTTACTAAAGCACGGGAAAAACTTGTCTCATTTTTAAAAACCACAATAAAAATTATCAAAAGAATTTTTTATGTCAAACCGCTGGTTTTTTGCAACGGTGGTCGCTGTTTGATATTTTAAGGAAATGAAAAAGAACTTGAGTTAGCTCAGATGACTTGGAAATTAAATTTATAAAATGAATGTCATTTTAATAAATGTTCCTTTTGGAAAGGTTTATTCATTAATTGGCAAAAATATTATCAAGTCCCCTCCAATTAACCTCGCCTCCATCGCTGCCTACCTGCGAGAAAATGGGCACGATGTAAGCATAATTGAAACCGTAGCAGATGAAATTAAGTTACAGGATTTAGATTCTTATTTAAATCGCCCGTTTGACGTGGTGGGTGTAAGCTCAATGACCCCATC
>JBDRGJ010000226.1:0-8127 GCA_043817835.1 bacterium | reverse complement strand
AATTTCAGCAATCTGATCCAGTTTCTGATACTCGCGTTGATGATTCTGCCCGCATATCCTTTCAATGGCTTATCGCTGCTGCCAATATCTCCCCAGGCGGCAATAATGAACAAGGTAATTGCCGGTCATCATGCCGTGGATTACGGATGGATGATATACATATTCGCGCAAAGCATCGCATATCTCGTTTTGGGGAAAATAATATTCAAGGAGGCTGAAAAACATGCAAAAGAAAAGGGGATACTTGGTCAGTATTAGCATCATGGCGGCAGCGCTCATGTCGGCGGGTGTCTGCGGTCTTTGGTCCGCGGAAAAAACTGCCGCTGTGCCGGATATGGTTGACAGAATAACCGTTTCCGGCAAAATAACGGACATCGAACTGGAGCTGCAAGGCAGCAGCGATATTGTCTTTGTTGAGACGGAAAATGTCTTTGAAATAAAAAAACTCAAATATTACGGGATAAGCCGCAATCCGATAAAAATTCAGACTACGGATACTGCTGTTAAACTCATACAAAAAAGCGAAGGTAAATTCTGGTTCAAGCCCGACCCCACATCGACGAGTTATAAACTTTTCCTGCCGAAAAACAGGCGCGTGCATATAAACGCGGACAAGGCAATTTTTTCAGGCAAACTAACCGCTTCTGATTTCCTTGTCAATGCCGGCAATCTGAATATGGATGAAATAAGCATAGCATCCGAAGATAAAATAAAAATAACCGGCGGCATCGCCCACTTAAACATGAAAATCAGCAAATGCAAAGAACTGAAGCTGACAACAGGCAACATCTCCGGGAAAATAACCGCGCCTGATTCGGCAAAAATATTAAACACGTCCGGGGTTTCGACTCTTATAATTTACAGGAATTCCGGTTCGAAAAAGACTGAAAAGGAAACCAGTTGCAACGAAGAGGAAAAGAACTCCACAGAGCTTTTAACGAACAATTATCATAGAATGTTCTGTGCCTGGCCGGTTCGACCTTGTCGATAAAAAGAATGACAACAGTTTCCGCACGCTTGAACATAAACACCTCGACGGTCATTTACGGCCGGCTGCGGCTGGCACAGCTGGCGACAATATCCGAAGAAGAATTCGGCAGAGATACCGGGGAATTGGAAAAATCCCGGCTGTTCAAATTATTGATGACGGCCGGGATTATCCGTTTGTCGGAATTCCCGCGTGCGCGGTTTGCCGCAAAACAATTCGCCGGTTACGGTGTAAAACTGTCTACCGGCAGCGGCCTGCCGGAACTGGTGGATGGCAACAGTGATTTGGTCCGTATTATCCGGCGTATCGGACAGAAAAAGTTTGAAGCCTGTTTTTTAAAATCCGAAGCATCGGATATTAAAACAGCAAAAGCGTGCGGCCTGACCTTGAATGAAACGCGCCGGGTGAAGGAACTCGTCGACACGGTTTTCATTCAGACGGAATTTGAATTAACATCTGCTGAACCTGCCGCACCACCGGTGCAGGTTTACAGCTCTGTCGCGGGAATCATGGTTGAAAATAATAAGCCGGTCCTGGCGTTCTTCAATCGCGAGATATGGAAAGGACAATATTCGGTCAATAAAAACCGGCTGGCAGAATACCTGAGCGCAATCCCCCCAGCAGAAGCCCGCAAAGCTAAAACGCTTGTCGGTCAACTGGAATTTTTAGAACGCAGAAAAACCACGCTTTACCGCCTGTTGGAACTTCTGCTTGAATCGCAAAAAGATTATCTTGTATGCGGAAAGCCGGAAAAGCGCACGCCATTAACCCAGCGCCAAGTGGCAAAACAGGTCGAAGTGGACCCAAGCGTACTGAACAGGCTCCTATCCAACAAATCAGTGCAGATGCCCTGGGGACTGGAAGTGCCTCTGTCCGCGCTTATTCCGAGCGCGAAGCAGATTAACCGCGGGCTGTTATATGAACTGTTATCCGCCAATCCCGGTTTAAGCGACGAAAAGCTCCGCAGGCTGATGGAAGCGGAACACGGCGTAAAACTCTCCCGCCGTTCAATCTCCCAATACCGCAGTGAACTGGGGCTCTCCTGACGCTCCTAATTGACATATAGCCTTTTGTGTCCTGACTACCGCAGGATTTTAAAAGTTTTTTCTTCCGCAGTTTTTGTATCATATCATCAGCAAAGCGGCAGAAATCATATGAGCCCTATCGCAAGAAAACCCCGCATCCCGCTTTTTACGCTGCTGGTTTCAGCCTTTTTCTCCGGCCATTCTCTCATGCCGGCCGGCACGGTTGCTGCCGCAGAGCCTGCCGCTGAAAACGCAATCCTGCAAAAAACCACCGCACAAAAAGACCCTGAAATAGCTGAATTGGCGCTGGAAATCCAGAAATCCGCGGTTTCGACTCTTGTCAGGGTATCCCAGCAAGTGGCTAATAGAATCAATGACTTTAAGGACATTGGAAGATGGCTCAAGAAAAACGGCGGCAAGCTGCAGAAAGAAATCCTTGCAAAGACATTCCTGGATACCGACGTCGTTGGGACTTACGAACTGACTCTTCGCGAGATGGCGCATCGGCCGCCGGATGAGATTTCCAGTCTTATCGCAGCCGTGTTCCGCAGAGGCAATTTCCCGCGTGGTCCGCCATTGGAGGAACTCCATCCCGCTTTCGCCGACGGACCTTTCATAACAATCGGGGATGGTCCGGGCGCGGATATAATCCGGGCAATTGAAGGTCCCAGTTCCATGCCGGACGCCGTGGAATATGCGAACAGGCATTCGGGGCAGCCGCCACGCTTCGTTCTGGAAAAAGGCTGGGGGCTGGATTTTTACAGGGGGGCTTTTTCCGATGTGACACCCCTTTACCGGAAAGAAGGCTATTCGCGGTTTTACCGCATAAAAGCAGTCAGCGCAAGTCTCGGATGGAATCTGTACGTCCTGTCGGGGCATCAGACTTCCCCCCCGCGCATTGTTCTTGCGGAATTCTACGGAAACTCCCTGTTTGACAATTTGCGGGCACAGTTCGCTTTTCTGGCCTCAGGCCGGAAACTGCGGGAAGGCCAGGTCAGGACATTGAACTGCGACACATGTTTATGGAGCCAGAAAGGCATCCCTCTTCTCCGGGACCTGCTTGAACGGACAAAAAGCCGGCCTGACATACTTGTGATGGGATACGAGAATACGGTATTCGACGCGCTTCACCCATACCACACCGGGACTTTTCAAAATGAATACTGGCGGGTGCATACATTCGACATCCCTTCAGGGCACGTGTTCTTCCTTGAAAGCGGACAGACATATTACGGAGAGATAGCCTCTCTGGCTGTCGGTGAATTTCTGAAAAGAGGGACTCGCCGCGTGTATTTCGCCGGTTCAGCGGGCGCAATCAGCCGGGATGCGCGTATGAACCAGCTTGTCTTTCCAAACAGCTTCCTTGACACGGAAGGAAGCACGGTGGCAGCAGTAAATATCCTGGCGCAGGATTCCGGAGAGCACTGGCTCCATCAGAGCGTTATAAGCCCCATGTTCGAGACAATCGAATGGGTCCGAAACGCCTGGCGCAGAAAAGTCAACAGCGTGGACTGTGAAGCGGCCTTATTGGCGAAATCCGTTGTGGATTATAATGCCTCGCATGAAGACAGTGTCTCGCTAGGAATTGCATTGATTATCACGGATAAACCGATGCATGATACCGGTAAAAAATTGTCCCTCAATACCATGAACACGGAGGATTATAAGGGCAAGTCCCGCGCTAAGAATCAGTATAGAAAAATCCTCCTGGACAGCCTCGGTCTCCGCTGAAGTTCCAGAACAAATCGACCCCGGACTTCCGCATAAACTGTTTTCAGCCGATCCCGGCCTGACTGACGAAAACCTGCGCCGCGTGATGAAAACAAAATACAACCCAAAGCTTTTCAGGCAGTCTATCGTCCAATACCGCAGGGAACTGCGGGTCTCCGAACCTTCTTATGTATAAAGGTAGCTGCTACCTTTATGAAACCATAATGCCGGTTTTTTCGTAATATAGAGTACTAAGCAACAGCAATATGGCGGATAACGATTTTATACTGGTCAGGCGCTGTCTGGATAACGACACGACGGCATTTGAGGAATTGCTAAACCGCCATAAAAATCGGATATTCAGCTTTATCCTGAGGATAATAAGAAACCAGGAAGACGCGGAAGACCTTGCACAGGAAACCTTTATCAAGGCTTTTCGCGGGCTGCATTCCTATAATCCCGCATATCCCTTTATAACATGGCTTTTCAGAATCGCCCATAATGCGTGCATGGATTTTCTGCGGGCCAGAAAGCCACAGGCTCTTTCCATTGACGCAGACAATCCTCCTGATTTACCCTGCGCTGCGGATTCGATCGGGACAGCGGTTGATTTCACTCTCCGGCATGAGGAAACCGAAAAACTCCTGGCCTCACTCCCCACCATTTATGCCGAAATCCTGCTTCTTCAGTACAGGGAGGACATGACCGGGCAGCAGATAGCGGATGTTATGCAGATTCCTGAAGGAACTGTGAAGGTAAGGCTGTTCAGGGCAAAAGCCCTTATGCGGAATAAACTGGAAACGATGAAACCTGCTGAAGCAAAAAAAGGATGAAACTTTTTAACCGGTTTTTGCGTATTCTTAAAGGACGGCAAAGATATGGGACACCATGACATCGATTTAATCCTTGCGAAAGCTCTGGCATCGCTGCCGGACCGCCGACCCTCACCCGCCTTTAACAGCAGAGTGATGAAAGCACTGCGCCTGGAAATATATGCGAGCAAAGCCGAAAAAGTGTTTGCACTCATAGAAATATGCTGGCTGGCAGGAGTGTTTTTTATAATAACAAGCCTGTTCTTCGCCCATCTTACTGATATCCTTCTTATATGTCTCCAACCAGGCATTCTTTTGTCCGGATTAAAATTTTATGCCTTAAAAACATGGACGGCAGGCACCGGAATCATCTCACTCCTGTCAAAAACAGGCGGAATACTTTCATCGCTGATTGCAGGGAGTGATATCCTGCGCGACCTGGCCGTCTCTTCAATTCTGGCCGGAATAGTTATAACTGCCGTTTCAAAACCGGCATATCCGGTGAAATCGCACTGAGAAAGGAGAATAAAAATGAAAAAGAAGCTGCTTATGACCTGCTTTGCTGTGCTGACGCTTGCCCCTGCAAGCCAGGCCAGATGGTCGTCTCATTCTAAAAATGAAATCCGACATACGGCTGTGGTGATTGCCGCAGGAGAAACCTTCCGGGGGGACATGGTCACGGATAATTCCGTCACAGTGGACGGGATTCTTGAAGGCGACTGCGTTTCTCTGGGCGGGCCGGTCACAATAACCGGCCGGACAACCGGAGATGTGGTTTCAATGGGAGGACCCGTTGCAATATCCGGCATTGTCAATGGGGACGTGATTTCAATGGGGGCGCCGGTGGAAATCAGCGGGACAGTGGATGGAGATATTTCGGCGATAGGCGCCAATCTGCTGCTTAAAGACACCGCGACAGTAACCGGGGATATTTCATCGCTCGGCGGTCACATTGAAAAAGGAGACAAGGTTATTTTTAAGGGCGAAATCAACTCGGTGGATCTCAGGATATTAAAGCGCATAGCCCCTCATCTGCTCAGATTGAAAGGCCGTGACGGCGTATTGGCGCCATTGTTCATAGGCGGACTGCTGGGATTGGGATTGATTATGATGACTTCAGTGTTCCTGACCGGGATCATTCTCATGATCCTTCCTGCGGTATTCTTCCCGAAAAACGTGGAACAGACAGCGGCCGAAATAACCGGGAATTTCTGGAAATGCTCCGGCATAGGGACCCTGATGATAATGGCGGTTTTCCCGGCCATACTTTTCATGGCAGTATCGGTCCTGGGCATCCCGCTGATACCCCTGGCGCTGATGTTGTTTTTTGCAGCCGCGATACTCGGCATGAGCGGGTTCAGCGTTGTTCTGGAACAGAGGTTTTTTGAGGGCATAAAAAAAACCGGTCCTGAAGCTCTTACAGGCAAAGTGGCCATGGGTTATGTTCTGATGGCGGGTCTGGTGATCTTCGGGCACGTTATTCCGATAGTCGGCGGGATATTGTCCCTCGCAGGCTTCATCATAACGGCCTTCGGAATTGTTCTGGGACTCGGCGCGGTGTGGACAACACGGATGGGAACCGTGGAAAGGAAAAAGCCGGTTATGCCTGTTCAGGCATCTCCGACTAATGCGCCCCCGAAACAATAACCGGCGTTAGCGGAATCAGCAGAAAAACAAAAGGCTGCGGATAAAATCCGCAGCCTTTTTTGCGTGTGTGTCGGCCAGGGTTAAAATGTATTCCAGTACGCTTTAAGAGCCTGCCATCCCAGGTATCCCACTGCAGCCGCTCCAGCGGCTATGCCTACAACCATGCCCGGCACTCCGAGCACTGCGGCTCCTGCCACTGCTCCTCCGACCAGAAGCGCGGCTACTGTAGCTATTGCGGCATATTTAAAGAATTTGCCTGCGAATTCCATGGCTATGTTGCCGCTGTCCGCTTTTTTATTTTTTGAAATAGCGGGAACTTTCGCGGCCAAGGCCGGCCTGACGGTTTCCGTTTTGGAAGCGATAACTTTTTCAGCCTCTTCCCGCGCTGAAGCGGGAACCGCCACGGCACCGGCGGCATCCAGCGCAATGCTTCCTTCAAAAGGCTGCATCGCGATATCACGCATCAGTCCGGCATCACCGGCTGAAGCTGCTATAGCGGAATCTGCCGCCGCATTCTCAAGGCTTGACATAGAAGCATAAGAAAATGCGCACACAGACGCTATTAAGGTAACTGCAAGTATTAATCTTTTCATATTATTTATCTCCATTTATTTTAAATTTTACTGTCTGATAATATTTTATGGTTTTTATGCAGGTCCGGACAGTGACAATGGGCCTATGTCTCAATTGTCTTTTGGACCCATTAAAATACCCTGAAGTCCCATGCGCATGCAGGTCCATTGAGTTTGCATATCGTAGGCCTTTTTTACATTGTCTGCCAGCTGATTATACCCCAGACTATCAGTGAAGGTTATGAAAAATTTTATCCGCAGCAATAATGGAAAGCCACAAGGAGGAATTATGAAAACGCTGAATCTGTTTTTAAGCCTCTTACTATCTTTTTCCGCTTCGGCCTTCGGCGCTTCTGCCATGGAAAAACTGCAGGAACTGCAGGCACTTGAACAGTATGCAGTGACTCCTTACGGGTTGAATGCGGTCCCATACCTGTCTGTCCCGTCAGCTGTTCCTGCACTCAGAGTCCCGGCAGCGACCGTTCTCCCTGAAACTGTTTTGGACAAGGCCATTACAATGGAAAGGTCCCTGACGTATATTGTAGATGGAGATACTATTTATTACGGCGCAACCGGAACCAACAAGCTGAAAATACGCATCCTGGGCATTGACACTCCCGAAACCAAACATAACAACGCAGGCAAATTCGAAGACCAGGCATTCGGACAGGAAGCCAAAAAGTATGCCCGGTATGTCATACGCAAGGCAAAAAAGGTCCAGTACCTTCCGGTGGGCATAGACAAGTACGGCCGGACCCTGGCCCACGTTTTCGTAGACGGAAGGCTTTTTGTCCTGGACATACTCCGCAAAGGACTGGCTTATGAGACAGTATCCAAGTACGGGGATTACGGCTACCCGGACCTGGCTGCAGCCACTCTTGAAGCCTCGAAAATCTATCCGAGGAAAGATTTCATCAACCCTCATGACTGGAGAGCGAGAGAATGGTCAGAAGAAAAGGAGCAGGCCGAGCTACAGCGCGACATGACGCTTCCGCGAATCGTCCTGGACAAGTCCCGGATAATCTTTGACGACGGCGACACCATCACATACAAGAACGTGACGTTCAGGATACTCGGCTATGACACCCCTGAAATCATGCATCCGGAAGACGGGATATTCGAGGACCAGCCCTACGGAAGGGAAGCCGCCGCGCTGGCTGAGGAACTCATCACAAAAGCGGAGAGCGTCGAATGCATAATGGACGGGACCGATAAGTACGGCAGGACTCTTGCGCATGTTTTTGTCGACGGCGAGCTTTTATCCGTCCGCATCATAAAGGCGGGGCTGGCGTATGAGTCGGTTTCCAAATTCGGCGCCAACGGATTTCCGGGCTATTCCGGACTGATTCTGGCGGCTTTCCGCTCTGTTCCCA
>JBDRGJ010000225.1:0-2711 GCA_043817835.1 bacterium | reverse complement strand
CCACCACGGCAGGATAGTGGACATTGTAAACAACTACGGATATCTCAATTTTAATTTCGGCCCCACCCTGCTGGCCTGGTACGAGCGGGCTTTCCCACGCCACTACCGGCGTATCATTAAGGCCGCCATCGAGAGCCGCTTACGTCTGGGACACTCAAACGCTATAGCCCAATGCTATAACCACATGATAATGCCCCTGGCTAATTTCAGGGACCGGCTTACCCAGGTCGTCTGGGGATTGGAGGATTTCAAGCACCGCTTCGGTTTCAGGCCCGATGCCATGTGGCTGCCTGAAACGGCATGTAACCGCGACACCCTGCGCCTGCTGATAGACCACGGCATGAAATACGTGATACTCTCCCCCCACCAGGCCGAAAAAGTTCTGGCTCCGCATGCTTCTTCCTGGATGGACGTTTCTGGCGGCAGCATAGATCCGAAACGCCTCTATATCTGGAAAGACAGAGCCCCGGACGGAACAGCCCTGCCCTCACGCTCCATCGCCGTTTTCTTTTATGACGGTCCTCTCTCAAGGGCAGTTGCTTTCGACGGGATTATAAGGGACTCTGCCACTTTTGCCGACAGAATAGCCTCCTGTTTCGACAACGCATCCCGGGAGGACCAGGTCGTCAGCATAGCGACAGACGGAGAGACTTACGGCCACCACCACAGATTCGGCGACCTGACCCTCTCCCATCTCTTCCGCCACGAACTCAAAAAACGCGGACTTGTGCCGTCCAATTTCTCCTGCTATCTGCAATCCCATCCCCCGCTCTGGGAAGTGGAAATCAAGGACGGCCCCGCGGGCGAGGGGACTTCCTGGAGCTGTTCCCACGGCACCGGAAGATGGAAGACGGACTGCGATTGCGGGAAGGAAGGGCACTGGCACCTCAAGTGGCGCGCCCCGCTGCGCTCGGGCATGGACTGGCTCAGCGACGCCTTGGCCGCCGTTTTCGAGACGGAAAGTTCGGGACTGTTCAGAAATCCGTGGTCCGCCCGCAATGCATACATATCGGTGCTGCTTGACCGCTCAAAGCGGAATGTCGACATGTTCCTTCAGGAGCAATGCATTTCTTTCCCTGATGAAGCCGGCAGGGTCAGGACCCTGCGGCTCATGGAAATGCAGAAAAACGCCATGTTTATGTACACAAGCTGCGGCTGGTTTTTTTCCGACATCTCCCGGATAGAAGCCGTCCAGAATCTCATGTACGCCGCACGGGCCATGGAAATGGCATCCCTGCTTGGTCATCCCGGTCTGGAGCAGGGCTTCCTTGCGCTTCTTGAAACCGCCCCGTCCAATGTAGCCCGTTTCGCAAACGGCAGGGCTGTATACGACAAACTGGCCAAACCGACTGCTGTCGGCCTGGAACAGGCGGTCAATTCAATGGCCATCCTGCGCCTTCTTTCCGATTCCTGCTCAGCTCTGCAGACAGTTCCGGACAAGCCGGTCCGCCCCGGACAGGCCATATCAGCCGGCAACAGCATTTTTCAGGGATTTTTAATTGAAGAAATGCAGACCCGAAGAGAGTTTTTTTTCGGCCACTGCGCTGAAGCCGGCCTGGTGACTATGCGCGATACCGTCACAGGGCACCGGAAAGCCGCGGCTTACCTGTGCCAGCAGGCTCCGGCGATGTTTCCCCGCACCATCGTGGCGACTGACGATACTGCGGCAAAGTTCGCTGAAATCTCCAGGCGTCTGGACTCCCTCCCTTCTTCAGATGCGGGATTGGAAAGCTTCCTAAAAATACTGGAAACATCTTTAGACGGAAGAATTCTTTCGATACGGGACCTTCCCTACGACTTGCAGGCAAATGCGCTGGAGCTTATGAAAACCGCCAAAGCGGCCAAATTCCAGGAAGAATATGCGGCGGTTTTCAGCGAATATCTGCCCCTTCTGGAGGAATGGAGAGACCTGGGTCTGGAGCCTCCGCCGGAACTCAAAAACGAGCTCTCCCTGACAGCCGGGCATCTCATCCTGACTGCGGTGAACGA
Source organism: bacterium (assembly GCA_043817835.1). Lineage (GTDB taxonomy): Bacteria > Elusimicrobiota > Elusimicrobia > Elusimicrobiales > CAZFMJ01 > JBDRGJ01. The sequence goes on along the minus strand of JBDRGJ010000225.1, from coordinate 722 downwards.
ACTTGCTTCCTCTGATTCGGAAAAATCCCTGGCGCTTATTGCTGACACTGCCTCAGGAATGCGCAACTGCCGCCTGAAAATAGCTGATGAAAGCGCTCTGCGCGCCCTGGGAAACGAAATACTGCGCCGTCTTGAAGAATTGGCCGGGAAGCCGTCAGTCGGGAAAGCGGAGGCGCTGCTGCGCCTGTGCGCGGCAGCCCGCGATGCCGGCGCAAAAGACTGGCGCGACGAAGCCCAGAACATACTGATGGATACGCTCGGCTCATGGAAATCGGCGGCCGGGCCCCCGGAAGGCGCCGCAAAAGCCGCCGCACAGATTAAAAAGCTCTGTCTGGAACTTGACATACTGGTAGGAGGAATGCATTCCCTGCTAGTGCAGCTCCAACATGATGCATGTATATTCTGAGTCGCAAGTCCGGACTGAAATTAAGGGATGTTCACATCACCGGCAAAACCGCGGTATAATTTATAATATTTAAAAAAGCATAAGGCCTCGTCCTGACGGACGAGGCCTTATGCTTTAAAGACGTTCAGAGCAGGATTAACCCGAATTCTTCAGTTGGAATTCGGGAGGTATGAAGTATTAAGTATGAGGTTTGAAAACCATTCTTGTTTTGAAAGGTTTTTTATTCATACTTCTGACTTTATACCTCAGCCTTCCCGAAATTTGCAAGGCACTTGCAAAGCGCCGGTGGCTGCCTGCCCGCCATCGGTCTCGTCAG
>JBDRGJ010000224.1:0-4507 GCA_043817835.1 bacterium | reverse complement strand
CCCTCACCGGCCTTTTGGTAAAGCCATTCACGCACCAAATCGGGCGTTAAAGAGGAGTTGCCGCCCCATATATAGGAACAACCCTTCAGGATTTTTCTGAAATAGCGTTCGTGGTTTTCCTTAACAAGACTGCTGGCCACCACAATAGTTTTTCCTTTCAGAGAAAGACTTTTTACGGTCTTGCGAAGCGACTTTTCGGAATCTTCCGTTTCCTTTGTTCCGGAATACGGGTTAATGAGAAATGAGGCGCAGGCTCGCAGAGAAAGCTCTTTTTTTACGGCTTCGGCCGCAGTCTGCAATTGTTTGAGCATCTGCCGGTTTTCAGGCTCCTCTGCGGGGCTTATGCCGACCAGGACAAGGCCGGGGGGGGAAGATATGTATTTCGGCGAGGCTGCCTTAACTTGGTTTATCAGCAGTTTTGTGATGCGCGGATCATTGTCCAATGCGGCGGTCATAACAACTGACGGTTTTACTTTTATTCCGGTCAGGCTTTTAGGGGGATGTTTACCGTATATGGCCTTTAAAAAAATCCGGGAAGGCGTTTCCCGGATGCCCAGCAGGTACCGGAAATGATTAAGGGTTTCGGAATGGGACGACTGCAGAAGCGGAACGACTATTATTTTTTTGGTCCTGAAAGTTGTCAGCCGGGTCACCGCTTTCTGAAGAGTCCGGGGCTCCGGGATTCCGTAGACTATTTCAGTAGGCATCCGGCTTCTGTTTTTGCCGGCGAAATCATCAAGCGTCTTATGCCATTCCCTGTTTCCGTCCTGTGTTATGACCAGAAGGGCTGTCTTGGGAGCGGCAAGAGCCTGGGCTGAGAAAGGGGACAGGACAGGGCTTAAGGCTAAAGGATAAAGGATAATGGATAAAGGACGGAAAAACTTTTGGAAAACTTTGCAGATTCTGCTTTTGTTTTGAGTCCGCATCCCTCATTCCTTGTCCTGCTTACGGTTCAAAAAGCATCAAAAAGCTTCGGCCGGAGATGCCGGCCGCGGAGATCAGAAGTCCTTCGGGCAGCCCCTTCAGCCTGGCATGCCGGATATCGGTTATGAAGCCGTCTTCCACCGGAGCTTTCCATATTTCCTTCAGCGCCGTTCCCGACCAGGCGAAACAGCGCAGTTCCCCGGATTTATAAAGCCCGAAGGAATCGGCGAGTATGCCGCTTCTTGGAATATTTACAACCCCGCAGACCTCCGGTTGCCCTGCTCCGCCGAAAACCGGGATTCCGGGATAAACCTTCAGTATTTTTTTTATCCAGGTGAAGCGGACCGGGGTCTTGCCGAAGTCGTTGCTTTCCGTTTCCCAATGGTCGGAGCGTTTTTTAAACTGGACGCGGATCCTTCCGGCGTCGCTGACATAAACCAGGTCCTCGATGCTGTCGCTGTTCATGTCAAAGAGACTGAATCCGTATAACCAGTCCGGGCGGGGCTTTTTGAGCGGTTCGGAATCCCCGGTAAATTTCCCCTCTCTGTAAATCAGGCGGCGGATGGCGGAACGGTCCAGGGATGAACTCTCAAAAAGCTCCTGGGCATAAAGCCGCAGACCGTCTGCCGCCTCGAAACCCCGCACCAGCCAGTTGAGGGCGGCCGTTTTTTTCAGCTTTCCGTCTTTTAACTCCAGGACGGCTGTTTCCGCTCTTTTTGAAAAATCGCTGAACTGCGATACGAATATCTGCGCCATGCCCGTTTTTTTGAGGTCGGCAGCTTCCACCGAAAGCAGGCGCTGGCCGGCCGGCGCCTCCCATGAAGCCCCGGCCTTGAGGACTCCGCCGTTCAGTGAATAGACGGTCAGTTTGTTCGCTGAAATTACGGATATTTCGCCCTCGCCGTCTCCGTCCACGTCGCCTGCGGCAAGGCCGATGACGGTATCTTCCAGCGGAGCGCTGCGCCAGAAAGGGGTTTTGCCTTCTCCCGGTTTAGCCGGCTTGGGGGGGGCTTGGGTCCAGGAAACTTTATGTCCAGGCTTGGGTTCCGATTTTTTGAAAGTGACCGTTCCCACCGCGTATCTGGGCTCCAGCAGGGTGATGCTTCCGGTGGCCACGGTCACTATCATTTTTCCGAGGTTGGTTCCGGTGAGGGGATTGAAAAGGTCCCCACTTTCGGAAAATATGGTGAAAAAACTCCCGGGGGATACCGGCTTTGAAGAACCGGTGATGTCGAAATAGACTGTGTCGGAATCCACCTTCACCACAACGGCGTCGGCCTCAAGCGCAAAAACCGGTCCGGCGGAACCGATGAAAAAAATCGCCGCAAGGATGCAATTCATCACGGGAAATTGTATATTTTTGGGGCCTTATAGTCTATCAGCGGAAGGAGGAAATTTGAGGCCTGAAAATTCCGGATTTGCGAAGCTTGTGGGCATAATGAAGCGTCTCCTGGCTCCAGGCGGATGTCCATGGGACAGAAGGCAGACGCACGATACCCTGCTCAGATACCTGCGCGAGGAGACAAGAGAGGTCTCCGCCGCAGTAAAAAAGAAAAACTGGCGCAATCTGGAGGAGGAACTCGGTGATATCCTTCTCCAGGTGGTTTTCCATGCGGAACTGGCCCGGAGGCAGGGTCGCTTCGGCATAAACGATGTGCTCAGATGCATAAACTCCAAGCTTATCCGCAGGCACCCGCATGTTTTCGGAAAGAAAAAACTGTCTTCTGCGGGGGAAGTAGCGGCACAGTGGAACAGGATAAAGGCCCGGGAAAAGGCAGGATACAAAACAGAGAAGTCAGAAATCAGAAGTCAGTAGAAAGGCAAAAAAGAAAAAATAAGTGATGTTATTGCGTATCAACTTATCATTCTGTCAGCGTATCACTTCCGTTCTTAGAATTTCAGCCCGGGGATTTTGAGGCCGGACGGAATTATGGAGTTTTTGTCCGATTTGAGCTTTTTGAGCAGATCATTCTGAATCTCTGAAATTTTTTGCGAATTTATATTGAGCTTTTCTGATATTTCCTTCTCTTTTTCCCCGATATCTTTTTCCAATCCGGCCCTGAGCGGTTTGATGGCTTCGTCGAGTCTGGCTTCCAGCTCTTTTCTTCTGGCTTCCAGTTCTTTTCCAGTCGATTGTTTGAGAGCCGAGGAAAGCGCATCGCCCATGTTTGATGATGCGGAGAAAGACGGCTCCTGCAGAGTGCCGGAGACTGTTATGACTGCGTTCAAAGAGCGTATGCTTTCGGCCGCCCTGGTCACGGCCGATTTGACCGGTTCCTTCGCATTGCCGGCATCTATTTCAAGCTTTAAGCCTTCCGCCCTGAGAATTACTTTTCCGCCTATTTTGTTTCCATTAAGTTCCAGGTCGGAAGATGCCGAGCCTCTGCCTCCGGAAGTGCGGGCCAGGAAGCCGGAGCCTCCGCTTTTATATTCCCCCAGCGGAAAGTTTTTGAGCGATACGGCCAGCCTGTCACGCGGGGTTTCACCTGAATGATTAAGTTCCGCCATGACTGTCAGCGTTTTTCCGGCCGCGTCCCCTTTAAGCCTGATTATGGCGGGTTTTCCCAGGATATCCGGCTGTGAGGTGAAATTCTCGGCTGTCCCGTCAAAGGAAAGCGGGGAGTGTTCTGAGCCGAGAGTGATGTCGCCGCTTATCTTCATGTGTGCGAGCAGAAAAGACGGCGCTGCTTTTTTCTTTTTGAAATGTATGACTGCTCCCTTTGATCTTTGGGGAGGGGGAGTTTTTTTTGCGGGCATGTACCTGCGGGAAATTTCCATCCAGTGAAGGACTTGGGCTATCCTGCCGCCTGCGGAGGGCCCCAGCAGAACGCCGGTAAGAGATCGGGAATCCAGAGTGGGAATTTTGAGCTGCTTCATAAGCACGTCCATGTCCTTTCTGCGGGCCTCATCCAGGGCGGAAAGAGATGAACGCGCGTCATTGAGCGAGTGTTCAAGCTTTTTTCGGACTGAATCTGTTTCAGCTTTCAACGCGGCCAGGTCCTTAAGCAGGGAGTTTGCGCCGGCCACCCTGGCAATCACGTCGCCTTCTTTTTTAAGCTTTTCCAGTTCGGTCTTCAACTTATCCAGCTTATCGTTAATTCCGGCCGTATCCAGCGCTTTTTTCCAGCCGTCTGATTCGGCTGAAAAATCAACCTTCAGCGTTTCCGCCAGCTTGGCGCTTTCCAGGGAGGAAGCCGACACTGAGATATTTTCTTTTATTCCGGTTTTAACATCTGCGGCTCTTTCCAGCGAGAAATCTTTGGATTTGGCAAACAGCTTGTCGAAAGCTTTTAAAACCGCAGAATCTTCCCGAGGCGCTGATAGAGTTCCGGGCAGTTCTCGTTTTGTGTTGAACTTTAAGCCCTGCAGGGTCGCGTCTTTTACTGTGAATTTTTTCTCAAGCAGAGGGCGGCCTTCCATGGAGAAGGAAAGTTTCTCGAACTGGAAAAGGTTTTTGTACGGGTCGGAGCGGTCCGCGACCGCCATATCGGTTATAGTCAGGAACGGCGGGAAAAACCCTGTCTTTACCCGGCCTATCTCCACTTTTGCCCCGGCCGCGGTTTCGCCGGCACGGCGTAACCCC
>JBDRGJ010000223.1:0-14671 GCA_043817835.1 bacterium | reverse complement strand
TCAGAAATCAGAGGTCAGAAATCAGAAGCAAGAAAAGGCAATAGGGATGGTAAAAATGCAGGAAGATTTAAAAGTCTGCCGCACATATGTCCGGATAAAATCGGCAAAAGTTCCGATTTCGGCCTCTGGCCGCCCCGTATCACTGCCGCTGTGCGGCGTGGCCACGGGGCTGGCTTCTGACATCCGGCACCCGAGACTAAGAAAATGAGAGAAGAGCAGGACGAAATACTGGACTCCAAAATAAAATTTCACGACCGGCACCGGTTTGAGATAAAACTCGACATAGACCTTGCCCCGCGCGATATCAATGTCTACAGGGTGGAAACTTATTTTTTCGTTCCCAGGGCGCTCAATATCAATCCCTCCACGTATACCAAAAACGATTTCTACAACAGCGCCCAGAAATACATACGCTTCAAAACACCGCAGATGACACCCAGCAAGATAGCGGACCCGGCTGTCAAAACCTCTCCCCTGGCAAGAATCGCCGCTGCTCTTCCCGGGCTGCTTTCCGGTTCCGGCAGCCCCGGCCTGGAAGAAACGGTCCACAACGAACTGAAGATGCTGGGCTGTGTCTCCCGTGCTTCTCTTCGAGACCACGTAAAGTATCAGCTGGCCGAGATATCGGCGCTCTCTCCCGGAGGGGGCGGCCGGGAATCCGGCGGCACTGAAGACGGCATAAAAATGAAGACGCTGGAGGAGCACGGACTGGGTTTTGTGAGGGATGTGCGGAACCTCATAAGCAGGATCAGAGGCTTGCGCGGCGAACTGGCCAATCCCATAGTGCCGGTCAAAATCAGGGAAAGCTTCGGTTTTTTCGACGAGTTTCTGAGTATCACCGTCGAGGACTATCTCACGGAACTGCTGGCCGGCATCCACAGGAACACAGAGGCAAGAAGAGGGCTCGGGGCGGTGGAGCAATCTCTGGCCGATATCATACTGGCACAGGGGACATATCGCCGGGCCATGGGATATCCCTCGCTGGTCCAAAAAAACACCGACAACGAAGGGATGGTCTATCGCAGGGGGGTCCTCAAAAAATTCATATCAAGCATACTGTATCTCCATATAGAAGTGTCGGAGTGGAAAGGCCTGCTCCAGTTTCTGTTCGGTATGGCCGCCGGCATAGCAATGCTTTTTGCCGCCGTTGTGATGTTTTATGCCCAAAACCGCTATGCGACAAACAGCCTGCCGTTCATGGCGATAGTGGTGATCAGCTATATATTCAAGGACAGGATAAAGGACTGGCTGAAGCTTCTTTTCTCCAGGGGTATGACGCGGTGGATTGCCGACAGAAAAGTCAATATCCGCGACCCAAGGAACGGGCAGATAATAGGCACTGTCAAAGAGGCCTTCAGTTTCATGGCGGATTCGGCGCTGCCTTCCGATATTTTCCTGAGGCGCAACATAGACAACATCACTTCCATAGACGAAGAGGGTAAGCCGGAAAGAGTATTCAAATACGAGAAAGAGGTGCGGCTCTATTCCGGGAGGATCTCCAAAGCGCACGAAAGGCGCAGAGATCTCAACGACATAATGAGGTTCAGCATCAGCGATTTTCTGGATCAGGCTGATGACCCGCGGGCAGACCATATGTACCTGAGCCCGGAAACAGGGGAGTTGGAATGCGTCAAATGCATGCGGGTTTACCACATCAATATGGTAATCAAATATATTTCCGGCGATTCCCTCGGCAAGGAAAAACTGGCCTACGAGAGGATAAGAATAGTTCTCAGCAGGGACGGGATAGTGCGGCTTGAGGAAGTGCCGGTTGCTTAGGCAAGGAACAAAGTATGCATATACTGGTGGCTGATGACAATCCGGCGTTTATGGATTTGCTTAAAGAATACCTTGAGGAAAAAGGTCATTCGGTGGAAATCGCCAGCGATGGAAAGGCTCTTCTGGAAAAGATGAAAATCACCACTCCCGATGTGATTATATCGGACTTGGAGATGCCGGAAATGGGAGGGGGCATGGTTCAAACCATGCTTAACATGGGCGGCAAGACCGCGGTCATACCGCTTATAATAATTACCGGACAGCCTAAGCAAAGGGTTGAACGTGAGATAAATTTCATGACTGTCGCTGCAATACTGACGAAACCGATCAAATTAGAAGAACTTGACAGAATTTTGGCCAAACTGGAGCAGCAGGACAAAATATGAAAATTGAGGCTGTCGGCATAGTGGGAGCGGAGACCCTGGGAATCGGGCTGGCGGAAGCGATGCTTTTGACCGGGCGCCAGGTCAGGATCTATGACGTGTTCAAAGGCAGCCTCAAGACCGCCCTTGCAAAGCTGGATTGGGCGCTTACTTCATCGGGCAGGCGGGAACTGCTCCCCAACCTGGAAATAGTGCAGGATATTTCCAAGCTCTCGGGAGCGGACATCATCATAGAAACCGCGACCCGGGATGAGGACGAGCGCGTTAAATTTTTCGAAAAATTGGGGGAAACGGTCCAGCCTTCCTGCGTGGTGGCCGCGTCGGCGGGGATTATCCCGGTGACGCCGCTGGCAGCTGCTTTCCCGAATCCGGGCCGTTTTGTGGGGTTTCATTTCCTGGAACCGGTCAGGAAGTCCAGACTGGTGGAATTAATCCGCACCGAACAGACCGGCGACGATGTGCTGGAAACCTGCATAAATTTCATTGGCAGTCTGGAAAAGACTCCTATCACGGTCAAAGACAATCCCGGGGCCATGGTCGAGCGGCTGCTGCGCCCGTTTATCCTGAACGGAATGCGTCTCCTGGAAACCGGAAAGGGGCTGCCTCACGAAATAGACGGGGCTGTCAGGAAAATCGGGGGATTACCTTTGGGCCCGCTGGAGACGGCGGACCTGCTTGGGCTGGACAGGGACCTGGCTTCCAGCCGGAGCGTATATGACGCATTGGGCAGGCCGGATCGCCTTGCCCCGGCCAACGTGGGAAACCGCCTGACCCAGTACGGCCATCTGGGTAAGAAAACCACCGCAGGCTTTTATCTTTACGAGGACGGGGAGATAGTCGGGGAAAATCCTGCGCTGCAGGGGATAGTGAAATATCTGGGGTTGAAAAGCATGCCGCCGGAAGAGGTGTTCGGGAAAGTGATGCGGCCGGTGATAGAGGAGGCTCGGTTTCTGGCTTCGGAGGTCATGGCTTCGGAACTGGAGATAGAAACGACCGCAAAACTGGGGCTCGGCTGGCCGAAAGGGCCGTTCGCCTTCCTGCGGGAAAGGGAAGCCCTTCTGGGCAGAGAATCCGGCCAGCCGGCATCCGAGTGGAGCGGCTTTGATGCATGAATGAGAGAAGCCGGAAGTCAGGAGCCAGAAGTCAGAGGCCAGAAGTCAGAAAAAAGCAACAGGGCAGGATTTGAGAGAGATGGAAAAAGGCAAAAATATGAAAACCGCGCTGACTGGCAGGCGGGGCTGCTCTGCGTCCCGGCAGTCACGGATGTTTTGCCGGTGCCGTTTTTTGTCGTTATTCTTTTCTGTTTTCTGTTTTCTGACTTCTGACTTCTGGCTTCTGACCTCTGTTCATGCGGAATGGTTTCCTCAGAAAAAGCGGGTCTTCACCCCGTTTCTGGCGGATCCGACACAGCCGGCCTATATTGTCAGGCTCACCGGCCGCAATGGAAAGAGGCGGCGTGCCGACGTCAATATGGGGGACGAATTCGGTATAATATCACGGCCTGTAGGCGAAAACGGGAAGCTGCAACTCGGGTTGTTGGGGGGGGTTGAAGCCAGGTTCGATATCTCCAGAATGACCAATGACCTTGAAATAGCCGATTATTCTGTAGCGCTTCCTCTTGATTACTTATCGGAGGACTGGTCTTTCCGGACTATGTGCTGGCATACCAGTTCACATCTGGGCGATGATTATATCAAACGCGCGGCGGGGGCAACGGAATTACGAAAGAACGTCAGGGATGAAATCAGAGCTTACGCTAGCTGGAGACGGATGCCGTGGCTGAGGATTTACTCGGGATTAGCTTATGCTTTCAACGTTTTGCCGGGCCATGCGGGCAGGAAAAAATTTCAAGCCGGCATTGAGGTTAAATCAGGCATTTCAGGAAACCGGGAAATCTTTGCGGCTTCGGATTTGCGGGCGCTGGAACGTTCAGACTGGCGGCCGGCCTTCCTGACCAGGGTGGGCTGGCGGATAGGGACCCCCTCCGGCCGCGCCGCAACAAGAGCCACGGTCTCTGACCGTCCCTTAACAAGCCCTCTGGGCAACAATAAAGGGGCCGGCTCCCCGGGCGGCGCGGCCTCTGGCCGCACCGCAACAAGAGCCACTGGCTCCCCGGGCGGCGCAAACAGGAGATTTTCGATTTTTGTAGAATTTTTTTCAGGGCGCCTGGAATATCTGGGATTTCCGGAAGAGAAGGAAACACACTGGTCTCTGGGCATGTCGTTTGAAATGTAACCGCATAGCGTAACTACTTAGGTTCACGGTTAAAGGGTTATGGAATTAACAAACGACCCAACCGTGAACCATGAACGGTGAACCCAATAACCTGATTTGTGCATGAAAAAAATACTGATAGCGGATGACGACCCGACGGTTCGGATGTTTTATCGCGACATACTCAGCGAAGCCGGGTTCGAGGTGTCTCTGGCCGAGGATGCCGCCGCGGCGCTTACCCGCTATCAGGAAGTGCAACCCGACCTCGTGGTTCTGGACGTGAATATGCCGGCGGGGGGAGGGTTGTCTGTCTACCGTCGTTTCAGGGATACGCTCGCAGTGGCGGTCCCGGTAATTTTCATAACGGGCAATAGCGACAAGGTTAATGGCCTGGCCGGCATTCCCGGCGTGGCGGTGATGAAAAAGCCGGTGGCTCCCGACGTGTTGATTTCTCAAATTGAACGCATTTTAATGAGTAACGAGTAATCAGTAATGAGTCATGAGAAGAGGGGAAAGTTAAAGAGAACATAAGGAATTCCACTGAACAGGCTTATCCGCTCCACCGGCATGGCGGAGGAATAATTCCCGTTGCTTATTGCCGGTTTCTTTTTACTGATTACCCTTTATCGGTTGCTCGTTACTAATAATCATGCCACAGACACCCGAACACAGTTTCTGCATCTGGATAATCGGCTCTGACACGGCACTGGCACAGCGCTGGGAGGCCGTGCTGCGTTCCAGAGGCTGGATGACCAGCCATGTTTCAAGCATTGCCCATGCCGAGTCCCAGGCGGACAGGTGCGCTTTCGGCATTATGATTATCGAGGAGCCGGCCGTTAATGAATCAGGCGGGAAATGGCTGGAACATGCCGCTACTTCAAGAAAAAACATTTCCTTCATTCTTTTTGGCGGGCCCGGAGGCATATCCGACAAAAGAGTGGCCGAATGTCTCGAGAAGGGGTTCGACGACCATATTCCCCGCGATATAGATGTGGGGGTGCTGGTGGCCAAACTCAGGGCGCACATAAGAAGGGTGCTGCCGTCGCTGGCTTTAACGATGGAAGAATTTGAGTCCAGATCAGGCCGCATCAGGATAAGCCGTTCCCGGCGCATGGTCTGGATTATTAACAGCAAGGGTGTTTTGTCGGAGGTCCGGGGACTCACCCCCACCGAGTTTGAACTTATGATTCTGCTTGTGGAGCATGCCGGCTCGATAGTCGAAAGGCGGAAGATCCTGGAGCGCATCTGGAAGAACAGGGAAGTCAACGCCGAGACGGTGGACAAGCATGTGGAGGCTCTTCGCAAAAAACTCGGCAGCCACGGAAGCGACATACAGACAATGTACGGACAGGGATATATATTCAATGAAGAACTGTAACTGCGCAGGTTCACGGTTCAAAGGTTCAGGGGTTTAAGAACCATAAACGGTGAACAGGGAACCTTGAACTGTGAACCCGGGAACCCCGGCAGTAAGAAGGGACTATGAAAATACTGATTGCCGAAGACGACGAAATATTCAGGGCGCTGACAACGGAAATACTGACCGAAGCCGGGCACACGGTGCTGGTTGCCGGGAACGGCCGGCTGGCTTGGGAACTCCTGCAGGAAACCGGCGTGGACATGGGAGTTTTCGACATAAACATGCCGGAAATGGACGGAATAGAGCTGGTGAAAAAAATAAGAGCCGACGAAAGATTCAGTAAAATGCCGCTTCTTCTGCTGACCGTGAGAGCTTTTGCGGAAGATCAGATTTCAGGTTATGAGTCGGGGGCGGATGATTATCTTACCAAGCCGTTCGACAGGGAAGTCCTCGTTGCCAGAATCAAAGCGCTTGCGCGCAGAATATCGAAGGAGGATACGACGCAAGGCAGTTGACTTTTCCGGAATTGTTCCCAAAAGCTAGCCTGAAAGTTTCAGTTGGAGCGTGGACCGAGGCGGGCTAGGCTGAGAATAGTTCGACGGAAAATTTGGAAGGCATATCGGTTGATATGTACGAGAAATTTTACATAGAAATATTCCAGCATCGCACGACGAATCCCGCCTTCCAACTGAAACTTTCAGGCTAGCGCTATTTCCTGCACATCCCGCCGGTTAAAGAATTCCTGAACAGCCGGTCTCCAAGTGTGCCGTTTCTTGTTTTGGCAAGAACCGCCCATTCCCCGGGGGGCACCGGTGTTTTGATGAAATCCCGGTAGTTTTTCAGGATTTTGGCCTCGTCCGTTCCAAAATGCTCCAGGACAGCGCTGCAGTCGCAGAGCGGTTCCGGAGAATTTTTTTGTCCGCTTTCCAGAAATTCATGATGGCTGGACCAGGGATATGTTTCCGGCGTCTCAACCATGCCCGCTTTTACCGGATTAAGATGTATATAGCGCACCAGCGCAAGAGCATAGCGGTCCTTCTGAACGATCCTGCTTTTGAATCTGGCGCCGAAAAGGTGCCCCGTCCTGCCGTGGCGGGAGTTGAAATGGTCGGAATAGCGCTTGCTTATCCAGAACATGGCCTCGCTGAGGTTGGCCATTTGGGTGGTCAGATAGAGGTGAACATGGTTGTCCATCAGGGCGTAGGAGAAGAAGCGCACACTGAAAAGCGGCTTGGCCGCGCGGAGAATCGTCAGATATTTCAAGCGGTCGGAGTTATCTGTGAAGACGGAACTGCGGTTGTTCCCGCGGCAGATTACATGGTAATGTGCGCCTGCAAAGAGCAGTCTGGGAGGGCTGGGCATGTGAAAAATATAGCAATTGCTTACATGTTCAGTCAAAAGGTAGCTGCTACCTTTTCCTGGGTGCTAAACGCTACAAGTTAAAAAGGTAGCAGCTACCTTTTTAAAATCAAAATTTAACAGATTCTTCGTAATTTCTTCGGGATTGGCGCACGCCTTCCCTGTATACTAATTGTATATGCTACCTACAGTCACCATGCCCGCGCTTATTTTATGCTTTTGGGCGAGTGCCGCCTGCGCCGCAATCACCGGGGGAGAGTACAGGATTGACACTTATATCCGGGACAGCGGAGGCGGAAACCCGCTTTCCGGAGGGGAATATTCGGCAAGAGCGGCGATTGCCCAGAGCAATATCCCGGACGGCACATGGAGAACAGGCGGCGGAGAATATGTCAACAGGGTAGGCTTTTACAACCCGCCCCACTTCAGTTATCAAAGACCCATGGCAGTCAATGCGTCATTCGGATCCGGGGCGATGCAACTGAGCATTCCGGCGAACAGCGTGGGCAAGGAGTACTTCGACATTATTTTAAACAAGTCGCCTGTTTCGGACCCGATTAATGTGGAGCCCGGAACTATTGCAAACGCAAACACAAAGATTGAAATGAACGAAGGCGCGTGGTCCCGCCTGCTGCCTTCCAACATAGCCGAGCTGTGCATCTTTGACGAGGAAAGTTTTCTGGACAAACCGTTTGATTCCCGGGCAACGATCGCAATGCAGTATAAAGACGACAACAATGACGGGATTGTTGACGGGACAAATCCTCCGGTCAGGGCGGAGAGTCTGAACATATGGATGCTGGACGAGGCCCTCCAGTTGTGGGTAAAGGTCCCCGATCCCGTCATTGACACGGCATCAAAGAGAATAATCGTCCCGTTCAGCGGCGCCGGGGTCTACGCCGCGCTGGGAACGATAGACGATTCGGTGAAAAATACGTACGCTTTCCCTGTCCCCTTCAGGCCCAACGGCCCTAATGCCGGGATCGGTGCGGGAAAAACGGGGACAGAAGCAGGCGGCATTACTTTCATCCATGTTCCACAGAAAGGCGACATAGACATTTATACCATAGACGGAAGGCTCGTTAAAAAGCTGCCGATTCCCGCAAACCTGGCGCTGGCTGAACTTAAGTGGGAAGTCAGGAATGATTCCGGCGAAAAGGTCGCCAGCGGCGTTTACATATGGAGGGTTGTTTCCGGAAGCAATTCAAAGACGGGCAAGCTGATGGTTATCAGGTAAAAATAGAAGTCAGAAGCCAGAAGTCAGAAGTCAGAAAAAAGCAACAGGGCAGGATATGAGAGAGATGGAAAAAGGCAAAAATCTGAAAACAGCACTACCGGGCCGGCGGTTTTCTGGCTTCTGGTTTCTGACTTCTTGCTTCTGGCTTCTGACTTCTGGCTTCTGGCTTCTGCCTGCCGACGCCGCGGTTCCCGTCAAATTCACCTATCAGGGCAATCTCAGGCAGTCCGGCGCGCTGGTGATCGGGAGCAGGAGCATGGCGTTCCGGATATATTCGTCTTCAGACGGCGCTGTGCCGCTGTGGACCGGTCCGGCATTGAGCGTGGCGGTGTCCACCGGGGTGTTCAGGGTAAACCTGGAGCCGGCCGGATTGGACTGGGAAAACGGGAGCCTGTGGCTGGAGCTTGAGGTGGAGGGGGTGAAACTGTCTCCGCGGGAGGAACTGACGGCTTCGCCGTACGCGATAAACAGCCTGTATCATTCCGGCAAGAGATACGCGACGGCCGCGGTTGCGCCGGCATCGCCCGTGCTGGGGGACCTGTGGCTGGACAGCAATGTCAATACGCTGAAATTCTGGGACGGGACGATATGGATGACGGCATCGAGCGGCGCTCCCGCACCGCACGCAGCCACGCACTCCGGGACCGGCGGGGATCCGATAACGAGCCTCGGCGCCTACACGCTGACAGGGAATGTCACGTTCAACGCCGGCACATCCATAGGGGTCGGGGCCGGAAGCGCCGGGCTGGCCGTATCCACGAACATAATCGCGGCCGGTTCGGTGACGGGGACATTATTTTCCGGTTCAGGCGCGGGGCTGACCGGCCTTGTGTCCGGGAACATATCGGCCGGATTTCTGCCCGCGGACGTTGTAGCTTCGTCGATCGCGGTCGGAGCGATAAGCGCGTCCAACCAGATAGCGGATGGAATAATCCTGGGGCAGGACATAGCTAATTCAACGATAACGCTGGGCAAGCTTAACCAGAGCGGATGCGCATTAAACGAGATACCGAAATGGGACGGGACGAAGTGGAATTGCGCGGTTGATGTCGGCGCCGGCGCCGAGGTTGACCCGCTGTCCATCCACAATCAGGAGGCGCTGCAGGCCGGGGCGACATTTTATGTGTCTTCGGGCACCGTGAATTATTTCAGGATAGGCGGCGCAATCAGCCTGCCTGCGAATTCGATAGCCGATACTGCGCTGTCGGCCAATGTCGAATTGCTTAACGCGGACCAGGCGATAACCGGGGCAAAGACGTTCGCGTCTTCGGCCACGATAACCGGCCAGGACGGGTCCGGGTATTCGCTGGGACTCAGTTCCGGGATATATGCGCCTGCGGGAACAATAGTGGCCAATCTGTTTGTGGGCGACGGTTCGGGTTTGAGCGGCATATCAGCCGCCGGCGACAACCTGGGCAGCCACGTCGCCACCACAACGCTGAACATGGCCGGGTTCCAGATAATGAACGTGTCCTCGCTTACGGTCGCTTACGGCATAACGGCATCAAGCGGAATCTTCACGGCTTCGGGAGCGGACATATATTCGCTCCTGCTCAGTTCCGGCATCAGCGCGTTGAACGGGACAGTAAACGCCGGTCTTTTCTCAGGCTCGGGCGCGCTGCTCACGAATCTCAACGCCGCCAACCTGGCGTACGGCACGGTCAATGACGCGAGGCTGTCCGCGAACGTCGGCCTGCTGGACGCCGACCAGCTCATATCCGGTGTCAAGACATTCTCCAGCAGCATGACCGTAACATCGGCCGGCGGGATATGGTCTACGGCCCTGTCCATGGCAAGCGGCGTTGTCCTGTCGTCTGAAGCGTCAGCCGCGCTCGGCGCCGGCATAAGGGTATCCACCAATGTTTGTATAGTGGGTTTCGCGTCCGCGACCAAGTTTTTCGGCGACGGCTCCGGACTGAGCGGCATATCGGCCGCAGGCGACAACCTGGGCGACCATACCGCGACCAAGGCACTGGACATGGCGAACAATCAGATAATGAACGTTTCTTCGCTTACGGTGACAGGGAGCGGTTTTTCAGTGGGGACATCCACTTTGACGGTCAACAATGGACTTGTGGGAGTCGGCACAACTGCGCCGGGCGCGAAGCTGGAAGTCACCGGCGGACAGAATCCCGGCGAGTATGTGGCGATATGGAACGCGGGACCGAAGCTGGCGGCGTGGCTGAGGAATAAATAGAGGCCAGCCCCGGTGCTAAGCCGCACAGCGGCACTGATACGGGGCGGCCAGGGGCCGAAGTCAGAGGCCAGATATGTTTTAAGGATATATAAAGGATATATAAAAACGGAGAAAAGGGAGAAACGTATGAAAATGAAAAGAATAGCAGTGGCAGTGCTGATGCTGGTATGCGCGTCAGGCCTGCGCTATGCCTGGTCGGTCGATAACGCGACCGAGTTCGGCATAGAGGACGACCTGACAGTGCTGGGGACTGAAGGCACGCTGGCGGATCCAGACGCGGAGATAAAAGGATTCTCCATGTTCGGACCCACGGCAGGAGCGGCAGGACCCATAAGCCCTGCGCCGGGCAACGTGCTGATAAGAGGCAATCTGCAGGCGGATGCGACCTCTTATTTCGGAAGTTCCGTAACCATTGCGGGGTACGGCGTGTTCCTTAGCACCGTGCAGATAAATACAAACCTTGAGTTCCCGGGCGCAACTCATAAAATCGTCATAAATAACAATTCAGGAGCCACCGGCGAGGTCCTGAAAATAGATGGCAGCGGCAATATTATGTGGGGAACTGATGCGACCGGCGCCGGAGATATAACAGGAACGAAACGCCGGCTTCCGATGTTTGATCCGACGGACGGAGTCGGTGTTGTAGACACCTACTTGCGTCAAGATGACGACGATGCCGGTATGACTTTGTTGAACAACAGTTCCATAACCATAACCGGCGCTTTTGAATCCCAGGGTGCTGCAACTCTGGTAAACGGCCTGTCGGTGAGCGGAGGGAACGCTGCCATAACCAACAACCTGACGGTGAACGGCATCACGAATCTGGGCAACCTTGCTGGAACCGACAAGGTCAACATAACGGCGGACGTCACCCTGCTTGGGACCAGCTCCATGACAGTCGGCGGGTTCAGCCTTTTTAAAGACTCTGTGATCGCCGCCGGTTATGGGGTATTCCAGAGTACAGTGCAGATAGGAGCGAACGCTCTGAAAATACCGGGCGGGACAGCGGCTCAGGTGCTCAAGAACGACGGGGCCGGGTTCGCATACTGGGCCGATGATGCAACCGTCGCAGGCGACGTCACGGGAACACAACGGTATATCCCGATGTTTGACCCTGTGGACGGAATCGGTGTTGTAGACAGCAAGTTGCGTCAAGATGACGACAATGCCGGGGTGACGTTGATAAGCGGCAGCTCCATGACGGTTACGGGCGAGCTGCTGGTCAGCAGCAACACCCGGCTGGGCGACAGTAATATACGCGATCACGGAATAAACGTTGTCCCTGAAGACGGCGTTGCGTTGAAAGTCGAGGGGGAGGCTGGAGCAGGCACATATTCCGCCAAGTTTTACAGTGGAGCAGACCTGGCGGCGTGGATAAAGAAGAAGTAGGAAAAGCAGGGTTAGATTAAGGTTGAGGTTAAGCAGTATTCATACGTTTCTCCCTTGGCGAATGAAAAAATCTACCCCTTCCATCTTTTGGATGGAAGGGGTAGGGCACAAAATGGCAGGAACATAAGCCGTATTCCGGAAAGGCAAATGGGCGATAAAATATCACCAACGTTCAAATATGGTTCAAGGTTCCGGGTTCACAGTTCCCGGTTACCGGGTCACAGTTCACGGGTCATGGTTCATCGTTATTCGTTACTTGTCGGTTTTGTCGCTTGGTTGCTCTCCGCTATACGCTATACGCTATACGCTATTCTTATAACCTATACCCTCTACCCTCTTTCAGTTTACGGCCTGCCCGGGACCGAATTCGGGGCGCAGGACGACCTGACGGTTTTCGGCACAGACGGGAATGTTCCCGACCCTGACGTTGAAATCAAGGGATTCAGCATATTCGGCTCCACCAATGTCGCGACCCACATATCCACCGCAGCAGGCAATACGATTTTCAACGGCGCTATTGAGGTGTCGAGCGATATCTATGTTGTCGGGAAGTCGACATTCACCGATAACATTTATCTTCCGGCGGCAAGCGGGATATTCGTGCAGGACGGGATCCCCGGGCAGCTGCTGCTGAAAAATGCCGGGGGTTATCTTTACTGGGACAGCATAGGCGCGGTGGGGGACAACCTGGGCAGCCACATAGCCACGACCACGCTGAACATGGCGGGGTTCGGCATAACAAACGCTTCAACTTCCACTTTCAACGGCTATGTTAATGTGACCAGCACTGCGGGTTATGCGCAGAACGGTTACATTATACTGCGCGCATCAGACACTTCCAATACCTTCGTGGGCAGGGAAGCTGGAAGGATAAATACGGGAGAGTATAACTCTTTTGTAGGCTATCAGGCTGGCTATTCCAACACTACTGGTGGATACAACGCCTTTATAGGCCATTGGGCAGGCCAGAGCAACATTACTGGCGGATACAACGCCTTTGTGGGCTCTAATGCTGGTCGGCTCAACACGAGTAGCTATAACTCTTTTTTGGGTGCTGGTGCCGGCGAACTAAACTCCACAGGCCAGCAAAATTCCTTTGTGGGCTATGCGGCGGGTTATTCCAACACCACAGGCAACTTAAACTCCTTTCTGGGCTACCAAGCCGGCAATCAAACCCAAACCGGGAGTGGTAATGCCATATTGGGCAGTGAAGCAGGCTACGGCGGTGGCGGTTCCTTCTCCAGTTCAACGTTGGTGGGTTACCGTGCAGGCTATAGTTTGACCACCGGCAACAATAACATACTGCTTGGTTCAAAGGCAGGCGATTCCATAACATCAGGCGCAAGCAACATAATCATCGGCTATGACCAGGACGCTCCCGCTGCAACAACCAGCAATTTCCTTAATATCGGCGGTGTTCTTTACGGCGATCTTTCAGTCAAGACAATAGGCATTTCACGGAATGTTCCGCAGGCGGCTCTGGATGTGGTCTCCACCGGCACAGCCGCAAATCAGATGGCTCAGATATGGCGGGATTCCGCAGGCGTAATAGTCGGTTCAATGTCAGCCACGGGCATGATGACTGCGGTTAAATTCATAGGCGATGTTTCGGGCGCTTCCGGCCTGCCCGCAGGGGACAACCTGGGCAGTCATATAGCAACGACCACGCTGGATATGGCCGGGTTCGATATCGTGAATGTGGACACGATAACGGCGCAGGGGCAGGGGATTTATCTGGGCACGCATGTGTTTGTGACGCAGGGCAACGTGGGCATCGGGACGACGGCTCCTGCCGCGGAACTCCATGTTTCAAGCGCCAATGCCGTAGCTTCGTCCATGCCTTTTCTGGTTTCAAGCGGAGCTGCTACTGGACAGGAGCTGTTCGTCGTCAAAGGGGACGGCAAAGTCGGTATCGGAACGACGGGACCGCTTGGTCACCTGCATGTATATCAAAATTGGACCGGCAACAACCTAAATGTTTTTTTTGAGAATGCGGTCAGCGGTCAATCGACACTCGTTAGAGCCAAAGCAAATGATAATTATGCCGGATTTATGTCAGACGGACTTTCGCAGGACTGGGTAATAGGGCAGTGGGACGGCAGCACCAATTTTTTAATTCAGGACAGGACAGCGCCATACTCCACGCCGTTTGTTATTGAACCGGATGCAGGCGACAATGTGCTGTATTTGAAAGCAGGCAATGTCGGCATCGGGACGGCAAATCCGCAGTCCAGACTGGATGTGACGGGAATCATAAGGTCGACCGGCCCGATCGCGCCGGGAGACGGCACCAATTTCCAGTCAAGCCGATACATGTATGACGATTCGGCGAACTACCGGACGGCATTTTCATCGAATGTCTACATAGTCGGATATTCATCAGCCGCAAAATACTACGGCGACGGGGCAAGCCTGACCGGTATATCAGGCGACAACCTTGGCAATCACACGGCGACCACCGACCTTAGCATGGGCGCCAACAACATAACGATGACGGGTTCGCTGGGAGCCACGGGAGCGAGGCTTACGAAAGGATGGTTCACCGACCTTGAGGTGACCAACGCGATAGTGGGCAATATCTCGGGTTCGGCCGGCTCGACGACCGGCAACGTGGCCACGGCTTCCGCCCTGGCGGCGGATCCGTCTGACTGCACGCTTCCAAATGTCGCCCTGGGCATCAACGCGTCAGGCACGGCTCAATGCTCGCAGCCGTCAAATGTAACCGGTTCTGCGGCCACTGCGGGCACCGCCGG
>JBDRGJ010000222.1:0-4900 GCA_043817835.1 bacterium | reverse complement strand
CCCAGGCATTAAAGAGTCACGGTCCCGTAAAGGGATTGCTTCTGGTTGCTTGCCGACTCTTGCGCTGCCATCCCTTCAATCCCGGCGGTTGGGATCCGGTTCCTGAATAACTGAAAACATGCGCCGCGGCCGGAATTATTTTATCCGCCGCCTGCTCAGCAGCAAGGAAAACAATGCAAAAAAACCTGGTTCTCGCACTTTTACTTTCCGCAGGGGTATACATCGGCTGGTATTCCTGGATTGAAAAGCAGTATGGTTCCAGCCGCCGGCAACAGCCTTCCGTCCCTCAGTCCGCAAATATTCAGACAGCTCCGGCACCCCTGTCTTTTTCCGGAGACCCCTCCGGAACTGCTCCCGGAACGGCTCAAACCCCGGAGTTCTCAGTAACAGCCGATGCTCTGCCTCCTGCCCCAGGATGGCAGTCCAGAGCCATTGAATTTAAACTTCCCCACGCCGACGTTCTTATGCATCCAGACGGGGCCGGGATAATCAGTTTCCGCTACCACGGACCTATGGGCCCCGTTGAACTGGTCCCCAACTTGCGTCCTGGATTTTTCAGTTCCTTCCCCGGCGTTTTCTTTGAAATCGCGAAAAAAGACCGTGAATCCGTTACATTTACCGGCAGCCTGCCTTCCGGGCTTAACGTGCAGAAGAAATTCACCTGGAGCCCCGAAGGCGGACTCAACAGTCTGGAGATAACTCTTTCCAATCCCTTATCCAGAACCGTTTCCCCCGTTCCGTGGACGCTGTTGCTAGGGCCCGGACTCGGGACCGTCAAAAACGAGGAAAAAGAGAACGTGAAACTCTGGAAAGCCGTTTACGCCGTCCAGGAAGAGGGGAGGAAACATCCGTCCCTGAAAAGCCTGCCCAAATCTCCGGCCTCCGGAGGCTGGCTCTGGGCCGGACTGGACAACCGCTATTTTCTGGCCGCAGCCCTGCCTGAAACCTGGGAAACCGGAACCCTGGCATTCTTTGAAACGCCTGTTAAGGACGGCAAAGCTCCCGGACTGTCCATCCCCGGGCAGCAGTCGCCTTTGAATCCGAAAGAGACCAGAACCGCCAAAATAAGTTTCTATCTTGGACCCAAAGATTATGCGCTGCTTACATCTTTAGGCCGGGGGCTGAACCGATCGGTAGACTTCGGTTTTTTTTCCCCGCTGGCAAAACTGGCCAACTCGGCTTTGGGCCGTTTATATAATCTGACAGGCAACTATGGCGTGGCAATCCTGATACTGACAGTGATAATGCAGGTGTTTCTTTTCCCGCTTACATGGAAAAGCTTCAAGGCCACCCTCATAATGAAGAAACTGCAGCCACAGATGCAGATGATACAACAGAAGTACAAGGGGGACCCCAAACGCCTCAATGTGGAAATGATGGGGCTTTACAAAAAACACGGCGCCAATCCCCTGGGGGGATGCCTGCCTATGCTCCTGCAGATGCCGATTTTCTTCGCTCTGTTCACCACGCTCAGAAACAGCTGGAACCTGCATGGTGCGCACTTCATATTCTGGATACGGGACCTGTCTTCCAAGGATCCGTATTACGTCCTTCCGATCACCATGGGAGCAGTCATGTTTCTTCAACAGCACCTGACGCCGCAGACCGCGGACCCGGCTCAGGCCTCCATAATGAAATGGATGCCGGTCATTTTTACTTTCATGTTCGTAAGCTTTCCAGCGGGATTGGTGCTTTACTGGCTGACCAACAGCATTTTCGGTTTCATACAGCAGCTTTACATGCAGAAAAAAATGACTTAACCAATTTTTAGGAGGAAGACAATGAGAGAAATACAGGTTGAAGCAAAAAATGTTCAATTGGCAGTGGATAAGGCGCTTAAAGATATCGGCCTTAGGCGGGACCAGGTGGAAGTTGTGGTGCTCAGCGAAGGCAAGAGCGGTTTCCTCGGCATAGGCGCAAAAAAAGCCTGCGTAGTGGTCCGTGAAAAAAAATGGACCGGAAACAGGAAACAGGGCAGGGAACCATTGCCCCCGCGCAAACCCGAATTCCGCCATCGTCAGCCCTCTTCACAGGGTGCAGGAGACAGACCGCCGACAGATTCAGAGGCGCGCCGTACGCAGTCCGGACAGCACCGCCAGCACCCTCCGCAGAGCTCCGGGTACGGCGGCCGGTCAGAGTCCGGACAGCACCGCCAGCATGGCAGAAAACGCGGTTACGGGCATGAATCAAGGCGCGAAACCCGCATAGCGGACTCAGCTAACCAGCAGACCGCTCCAGCATCCGGCACACCGCCTCAACATTCCACCTCAAACGGCAGTTTCCAGGAAAGCCAGGTCCGCATCCATGACACTGCCGGAAAAAATGACGCGGGCCCGGGGAGTGCCGGCGTCCTTTGTCCGGAGCCGGGCCGCCCCCGGAACGGACATGAAGAAACCACAATCCGCAGGAAACAAGAAAAAATCAGCACTGTTGAAGCACAACAGGCGGTGGAACTGTCCAAGTCCGTGCTTTCAGAAATTCTCAGCCTTCTCGGGATGGGTTTCACCATCTCCCGGGCGGACTGGGATCCAGTGCAGTCCAGGGTGCACGTGGAATTCGACTCCGATGCCGGAGATTCTCTCGTGGGAAAGGACGGCTACACCCTCGAGGCGCTGCAGCTACTGACAACGCTGATCGTCAGCCGCAAAGGAAAGCTCTCGGTGGCCGTGCAGGTCGATACCCTCAATTACTGGAAAACTTCTGAGAGCGAACTCATGGCCAGAGTGTCGCAGGCGGTGGAGAACGTGCGCAAAACGGGCCAACCGGTACGGTTGGCCCCGATGTCCTCCCCTGTCAGACGCTTCATACACAAGACACTCGCCTCCACCTGCGGCGACGTTGAAACTGCCTCGGAAGGTGAAGGCAGGTTTCGCAAGATAGTCATAAAACCGGCGCAGAAAAAATAGCGCGCCAGGCATCGTGACACTGTCATACGACACGCAGGATACCATAGTCGCGGTTTCCACCCCGGCCGGCTCGGGAGCGGTTTCACTCGTGCGGATATGCGGCCCTGATGCCATGAGGGTTTGCCGCGCTTTTCTGCGCAAAAAAGGCATGGAGGCCCTCCTGCCGGAACGGACGGCTTCCGCAGTGGAATGCCGCGATGGAGAATACCTGCTGGATAAAGCCGTGGCAGTTTTTTTCAAGGCCCCCAGAAGCTTCAGCGGCGAAGACACGGTGGAGATTTCCTGCCACGGCTCGCCCTATATAACCGCCCGTCTTGTGGATCTGGCACTGCGTTCCGGGGCCAGGCCCGCAGGACCGGGCGAGTTCACATTCAGGGCATTTCTAAACGGCAAGCTGGATCTTTCCCAGGCAGAAGGCATCTGCGATCTGATCGCTGCGGACACCGCTGCCGCCCACAGAGCGGCCCTCGGCCAGCTGGAGGGGGGAATTTCCTCAAAAATCAACTCCTTCCGGGATTCTCTTATCCAGGCTTTAGCGGAAATCGAAGCCCGTCTCGACGATTCCTACGGCGAAATCCCGGAACTGAATCTTCCGGTTTTCACCGGAAGCCTGAAAAAACAGCTTGAAAATATCAGGAATCTTGCCTCAACATTCATCGCCGGAAGGCTGGTGAAGGAAGGCATAAAAGTCTCCATTGCAGGCCCCCCGAATTCCGGCAAGTCCAGCCTTCTCAACCGGCTTCTGGACAGGGAAAGGGCCATAGTATCCCCGCTTCCGGGCACAACCAGGGACACACTGGAAGAAAAAACGGAGATATCCGGGCAAGCCGTCATTTTTATGGACACGGCGGGAATCCGCCTCCACGCAGCCGATACGATTGAGGCTGAAGGAATAAAAAGAACGCTCTCCGCGGTGGATGCCAGCGATGTTATCCTTATGGTCACCGATGTATCCGTCCCGGCGGATAAAGCCGATGGCCGGGCTGCGAAAATCATATCTTCCCGGCTCCGCCCCGGCTGTACGGTGATCCATGTCCTCAACAAGTCCGACCTGGGAGTACCGGCAGAAATTCCGGAAGGTGCCCTTCTTGTATCCTGCAAAACCGGCGGAGGTTTGGATAAACTTAAACGCAGACTGGCCGGGGCCGGCGCAGAAGCTGCAACCGCAGACAACTCATGCGTGATAACCTCCGCCCGGCATCACGCCGCCCTTGCCGAAGCCGCAAGTGAACTGGAAGCAGCCGTCGGAACTTTTATGGACGGACGGGCGGAATTGGAGATAGCCGCGCTGCATCTGCGCAGCACACTTGACGCGCTGGAATCCATAACCGGCCGGACGACTGCGGAAGACATTCTCTCCGCCGTGTTCGGACGTTTCTGCGTGGGAAAATGATTGACACTCTGACTGAAACTTTAATTCTGGCCTGGGAAACAGTCGCAAACCCCCGCCAGGCTTTCCGGCGGCTGAGAGAGAACCGCAGACTCGTTCCCCCGGCTGCTATTTACGTTTTTTTCACGGCTGCGCACTCCGTTTTTTACTGCCTTAAACCCCGGGATTTTCCCGCCGAAGCGGGCCTGTTTCTTTCAGCGCCGCCCGGACTCCCGGGCTGGCTGTGGACCGAATTTTTCTGGGGCAGTCTTTTTCTGACAGGCTGGCTTTATTTTCTCTGCGCTTTCCTCGGCCTGGTTTCCTGCGGCAGAATGAGCCTTAAGCTTCCGGCTTCACTGGCAGCCGCAGTCCTGCCTTCCGCTCTGCACATATTCCTGGCCCGGAACGGCCATCCGGTCATCATGATTGCCTGGGTTTTCGTCACTGCGCTGATTTTTCTGCCGTTTTTCTTCCGCTTCAAGGCATTTCTCAAAGATATGACCGCCCTTCTCCTGTGCCTTAATGCCGTGGAAATGGTTCTGCTTCCCCTCCTGTCGGCAGCAGTGCTGACGGGTTCCGAAAAGGCCTACATGGCGTTTCAGACGGGCGGGGCGCTTTGGATGCT
>JBDRGJ010000221.1:0-12400 GCA_043817835.1 bacterium | reverse complement strand
GATGAACAAAAATATACGTTCAAGAATGGCTGTCGGACGTAAAAGGGCGGGACAACCCAGCTCTTTTGCCCAATGATTTGCTATGACAGGGCAAAAGAGCTGCCCTCCGGGCGAATCCTTCAACTGAAGGATTCGGGTTAGCGTATAGGGTTTAGTGAATAGACGAGGAAAATCCGGATTAAAAATCACACGCTATCCGCTCACCCCTATACGCTAATATGATTTCACTATGAAACTCACGACACGCTTCATGCTGCTTCTCCTGGGAATGGCGCTGATTCCCCTGGCTCTTTCCGCCGTCTGGCAGGTATACCAGCAGAAAACCATAAAAAGGAATCTCTTCGGATTGCACCAGGGCGTGGCGGATTTTGCCGCGTCCGGGATAGACGAATGGTTCGCAGGAGTGAACCGCGGGCTTGCTTTTATAACGGAGATAGACCGCCCGGGACCGGGCGGCAGAAAAAGCGAGGAATTCGCCGTAATACAGCAGGCGGTGCTGACCAATTCCGACATCATGTCGCTGGCGTTGCTCTCTCCGGAAGGAAAAGTCCTGATGAGAGCCCAGGATCCGGGGATGACGGCTATTGAACAACCTTCGGATTATTCTGGCGACAAACTTGTCACCAGGGTTAAAAACAGCGGTCAGGCGGCAGCCGGTGATGTGCTCGATATGGGAGGCCGGCCCGCGCTTGCGCTGGCATATCCTCTTTCGGACGGACGCGTCGTCCATATATATTTTTCGCTCACCCGGCTCTGGCGAAACATATCCTCCCATAATACAGGGGAATCAGGCATGTTGGTGGTGGCGGGTGCAGATGGGACCATTCTTCCCGGCCAGGGAAATATCCCGGGCGGTATAGCGCTCAAGAAGCTCAGCGGGATGTTTTCCGCCGCAGACAGGGGCGTGATAGATACCCTTCGTTCTTCAGCAGGGAATCTTGCCGGCGCCTATAAGACGGCCGTTAACCTGCCATGGGCGGCCATGTCCCTGCAGAAACGATCCGAGCTTACCGGCCCGCAGACGCGATCCCTTTACGGTTTTTTCGTTTTTGCTCTGATTTCGCTGGCTGCCTGTGTTATCGTGGCTCATTCCATTTCCGGGAAAATTTCCAGGCCCATTCTTTCGCTTACAAAAGGCGCTGAAAGAATCGGGAACAAAGACCTGAACAGTCCGGTGCCGGAAGAAGGCTGGCCGGAAATCAAGACTCTGGCTTCGGTCTTCAATAAGATGATGGCCGAGCTCAAGAAATACAACGCCCTTCAGATAAACAAGATAATAGAGGAAAAAACCAAGGCTGAGACCCTGATTAAGACCATTCCGGACGGCGTACTCCTGACGGATTCCGAAGGGCGTATGATCTACTCCAATCCCACGGCGCTGCGCCTTCTGGGCCTGCCGCCTTCAGCCTCGGACGTCATGCTGCCGTTGTCCGTTAAACGGCAGGAGTTTCACAAGGGGCTTCAGGAGGTTATGCAGGAACGCGAAAAAACAGTCTCTGCGGATATAGAGATAGAACCCCGGGACGATAAAAGTGATTCCTCCGTCAAGAAATCCTACAGGATCATTTCGGCCCCCTACAATCTGCCGGACCATAAAGCCGTGGGGCGGGTGATGATATTGCGGGACATTACGGCCGAAAAAAAGATGGACAGGATGAAGGACGAGTTCTTCCATATGATCACGCACGATATGCGCGGTCCGCTTTCCACCATCCAGGGATATATGCCGCTGCTTGCCAGGGCAGTGCCCCCGTCGCCCAAAACCGACAAGTATTTTGAAAACGTAGGCTTTGCCACGCGGGTGCTAAGGGGCATGGCGGACGACATACTGAATCTCAATAAAATGGAAAGCGGAGGGCTGATCCTTCAGCTTACGCAGGCCGATATCGGGGAAATCCTTAAAAACATACAGAGCGCTTACGAACCGGCAGCCGCCCTGAAAGGAATCAGGATAATGGTGGGGCCGATGCCGCCCGGACTCAGCTTCATGCTGGATGCGGCGATTATCGAAAGGGTGACGGCCAACCTGGTCGGCAACGCGCTCAAGTTCACGCCCCAGGGAGGCTCTGTTACTCTCACCTGCTCGGCATTCGGTGAGAAGACGGCGGAAGTCTGCGTCGCCGACACGGGGCCCGGCATACCCGATGACAAGAAAGAGTTTATTTTTGAAAAATACCGCCAGATGGAAGGGCACGAGCACATGGGGTACGGCATGGGGCTGGCCATGTGCAAGATGGCCGTGGAACTGCACGGAGGGCGAATCTGGGTGGAGTCCGAGCCGGGGCAGGGAAGCTTGTTCAAATTCACCCTGAGCCGGAACCTTCGCCCCGCACCGTTGCCGGCGGCCTGAGCGGGCAGAGGAACTTATGAAAAAACGAATCCTGGTCATAGAAGACGAGACGGATTACAAGCGCATAGTCTCCCAGCTTCTTGAAAAAGAGGGCCATGCCGTATCAGCCTTTGAGACAGCCGGGGAGGGGCTTGAGTACCTGAAAAAGAATCTTCCTGACCTGATAATACTGGACATAGGTCTTCCCGATGCCAGCGGACTGGACATATGCCGTAAAATAAGAACGGATGACAGCACATCCGCCGTTCCAATCATACTTTT
Source organism: bacterium (assembly GCA_043817835.1). Taxonomy (GTDB): domain Bacteria; phylum Elusimicrobiota; class Elusimicrobia; order Elusimicrobiales; family CAZFMJ01; genus JBDRGJ01. Next base: position 9,789 of record JBDRGJ010000221.1, on the reverse strand, counting down.
CACGGTGAGGTCCGAGCTCGACCAGGTCTCCAAAGCCCTGGACTACGGAGCCGATGACTACATACTCAAGCCTTTCGACCTGGAGGAGTTTACGCTCAGAGTGAAGGCGATTCTGGAAAAAGCTGAAAATAAAAAGTGAAAAACGATTCGGATAAAAAACATTCTCCGGCCTGTAAAGTAGCCGTTCTGGACGATGACACGGAGATGATCGACTTCATAAAGGCGCTGCTCCTGCAGTGCGGCCACAAAGCGTCCCTTTTCAGCACGCCCGGCAAATTCCTGGATTCGCTGGACAGGGAAGTGCCGGATTTTCTCGTCTTGGACATGAACCTCCCCGGCATAAGCGGCAGGGACATGCTGAAGGTCCTGCGCGCCAACCCGAGGACTTCGCGCATGCTCATCCTGGCGATATCGGGAGCGATGAAGGAAACCTCAGACGTCATAACCGGGCTTGATATAGGCGCCGACGATTACATGCTCAAGCCTTTCGACGGCAGGACTTTTCTATTGAGGGTGGAGTCGCTGCTGGCCAGGGCAGAGAGCCAGAGAACCGGCGGTACGGCGGCCGAGGAAGAGATAACGGTGGGGCCGCTTATAATAGGACTGGAGTCGCACAGGATAGTGCTGGACGGGGTGGAGGTGGAACTGACCAACCTGGAATTCGAGCTGCTGGTCTACTTCATAAGACAGAGGAACAGGGTGGTCAGCCGCAGCCATCTGCTTCAGAATGTGTGGAAGGGCGACCCGGTAATGAGCACCAGGGCCGTGGACAAAAGAGTGGAGACGCTCAGGGCGAAACTGGGAAAATTCGGCTCCCACATCGAAACGATTTTCGGCATAGGGTATATGTTCAGGATATAGGGTAGAGGGTATACCCCCTCACAGAGTTCCGGGTGCGCGCTTTCAAAGCGGCAGAGCCTGAAAGTGCTGCGGAGCCGGACGGTCGCCTCCGGCGTGCCGCAAACCTCTGGTGATTTGCTGCGCCCCAGAGCCACAGGGTGCACTTTCAAAACGCCAGCACCACCCGACAACGCCAGATGCCGGGAGTGCGGCGGAGCCGAGGCTGAAAGCACCGTTTGGGTACGCCAAAGGCGTTTGTGACGGTACGGTCAGAGACCGTACGGTTGAACCGCCCTGGCCGGTCCGGGGTTCAGGGTAGAGCAGGTTAAAAAAATCCAATTTAACTTTCAGGCGGGGCCGCTTCTTCCTTCTCGAAAAACGGAAAACGGAATTCCACGAACGCTCCGCCCGTTGGCTGATTTCCCGCTTCCATTTCCCCGTTGAATTTTCCGGCAATTTTCCGGGCAAGGGCCAGACCCAGACCTAGGTGCCCTTTCCCGGCCGAAGCGAAAGGAATGCAAATATTTTTCAGGACCTTCGCCGTAAATCCCGGACCGGTGTCGGAAAAACGGACGCATACCTGCCGGCGTGGTTCATCCGTGGAAACAACAACGGCGATAGAACTTCCGGGAGGCAGGACTTCATGGGCGTTGCGCAGAATCTGGTAGAAAGCCGTTTTGAGCTTGCCTGGGTCTCCGGCCACCGCATTATGGCGGCTCCCAATCCGGCAGGTGAGCGTCACCCGCTTGGCGCGGAAGGCCCGCTCCCAGACATCCAGCATGGGCGCCAGCACGTCGTGCAATTGGCACGGGGTGTTTTCCCAGAACGTATTGTCCGAAAAATCGGCCCAGGCTTTGAGCGGACCCAGTATTCCGGCAACGACTTTGGCACATGATCGCAGGGCCTGATTGCTGTCCTGCTGGTTCCTGGGACGCAGGTTTCTCAAGCCGGCCAGCAGATTTTCCAGCGGCTTTATCACTTCACCCGAAAGGCCCGAAGGGATATAGGGCATCTCCTCATCCGGAAGAAGAGGGACCGCCAGCTTCTCCTGCTTCAGCAGGGAAAGAACGTCCCGGCTGGTTTTCAGCTCCCTGCCCAGCGAAGCCATGTTTTTTTCAGATATCGCCAGTTCTTTTTTCAGGTCTTCCAATTCAGTCTGCAGCATGGAAACTTTATTGATTGCGGCTTTGCCGATTTGTTTCTCCATCTTAAGCTTCGCAAGAGTTTCCCTGCAAAGCGCTTCTGTTTTTTCAGCATTTTTTTCGCTTAAAGCTGATGTTTTGCCGAATTCCAATTCTGCTTTTTCCAGAGATGACTTTAAAGAAGCTGTTTCCGATTCAAGGCGGCTGATTGTCATAATCAGCGGCTCCATCGCTTCTTTCTTTTCCTTAAGTTCAAGCCGCAAATCCTGTATTTCCTGCTTTAAGAGAGGGGCGGATTCTGCGGCCAGTTCCGCGGTCTGAAGCTTTGCCTGCGCCAGTGTCAGGCGATCAATCTTGATTTTTTCCTGAAGGGTTTTCAATTGTTCCCTCAGTCCTTTTTCTGTCTCAATCTTATCGTTTAATATTCCGTTCAGTCCATTTACCTCCCTGCGCAGTTGTCCGGCCTCCGACGCAGTCTGGGACAGCCTCTGGGCCTCGTCCTGGGCGTTATGCATGGCTTCCCAGAGGAAGTCGATATCCTGCATCGCGGCGCTGTTTGTTTCAGATTCGCCGCTTCCATTCGGGGCTGACGGAATTTTTCTATTTTTCATTGCAATTTTAAATGTGAGGCAGCTGACTCTACCCTCCCCGCCACACTTCTCCGGCGGGTCCGCCAACGTTGTAATGGCGGATACCCTCCACTCTGAACCCTATACCCTGTCGTTACACCACTTCCGGCGAGTGGCTGGTGCCGAGCGAAATTTTGCCTTTCTCTGCCAGAGACATGGCTGACGTGACTATGCCGGATCTGGCTGCGACGATCTTATCCTTGTTCTGCGGAGTGGCGATTATATCCTCCACAACGGGCCTGATGTCACCCGGAAAAAGGGCAAGAATCGTCTCAGACGTTTCGCGCGGCATCCCGCGCAAAGCGGTTCCCCAATTCTGATAGGAAACGCTGGTCACAACAGGCCGCAGATTCTCGGAAGCAAGCTTGCATATATCCTCAAAAGTTATAAGAGACTGCTCCACTTTGGCCGAGCCTTCAGGATCGGCAATGGACAGGTCTCCGAGAATGTTGGACCTGTCGCCGGCATCCATGAAGCTGAGCAGTTTTCCCAGCTTGTCGGAGCCTTTAAGGGTGGTCTCCGTGCGCGTCCTCAGGCGATCCTCCAGCGCAGCTAGGCGGTCAGGGTCGGCCTCTTTGAGGGACATCATGTATTTGGTGATTTCGCTTCTTTTTTCAACCGGGAAAGTCAGCAGCAGCTTGGATGAAATGTGGGGTTTTTTGTCGGCGAGAAAGGCTATAAGCAGGGCCATTTCTTCGGAGGATTCATGTTCCAGGAGGTGGAGTATCTCATTTACCGGTATTGTATCCAGGAAACTGAACTGGCCGCCTTTGGATTCCAGAAGCCTTACGGTTCCTGTGCGGCCTCCTTCCAAATCAAAGACTTCCGGCATGTCACTGCCCAGGGCCAAATCCTGTCCCTGCAACAACATGCCGTCGCCTCCTCCTCCCCCTCCCCTGCCTGCGGCAGCCTGCTTGGAGTCCACGCTCAACTGCGAGGTTCTGCGGGCGCTGGCAAATTCCTGCAAACCCCGCATGATTCGCAACCCAAGCAAATAGGCCAGGATAAAGATCATCAGGAGTATGACAACAAGCGCCGATATCCAGAAAATGCTGCGGTATCCTTCCGGTGTAAGAAAGGCCGATTTCCAGGCAGGTATCATGTTTGCCCGCAGGAGTATGAGATTGTCACCTCTCTGGGTGTCCAGCCTGAGCAGGTCCGATATTACAGTGCGCACTGCGTTGGCCTGCGCATCCTGAATACTTCTGTCCAGCACCAGCGAGGCATATATTTTAGTTATCGTGAATCCCGGAGTTTTTGTGGATTGTTCATGTTCCTTCTGGAGTATCTGGTTCTGCTTTCGTGCAAGCTGATAAAGCCTTTCCAGATATTTGGAAGTCGAGTAGCCGGGCAGTTGATTTTGACTATCGTCCTGAGAGTTGCCTATGTTGGTGGTCACTTCCGTCTGGTTGTTGATTATATTTTTTTCCCCTTCAATCGTTATGAATACTCTTCCCTTGCCCGGTCCCAGGAGCTCTTCAAGCAGACGGTTTATATCTTCTGCCATCTGGGAGGCTATTTCCGATTCCTCAGCAGCGCGCAGAATCCCCTGCGGATGAACCGCCTGCCCCAGGAAAAGAATAAATGTCAGAAACAGCAACTTCTTATGCATATATCACAATAAAGGATAATTTATGCAAGTTTCAAAGATATTACGGAAGCAAAACAGGCAACGCACACTTTCAAGACGCCACAGGCAAAGCACCGTTCTGATGGGCCAGTGGCCCTGATACGGTGCGGTCAGAGACCGTGCCGCAGAGCGGAGAAACTCAAGCAACGCAAGAAACTTGCAACTACTCAGGTTCACGGTTCATAAGAGGTTCAAAGGTTCAGAGGTTGAAAAACCGGGAACCTTGAACCATGAACGGTGAACCCAACAACCTGTGCAGTTATTGTTAACTTATTTTGCCTGCGTTGCTTTGCGCTTATACGGCAGTTCGAACCAGAAAATGCTTCCTCTGCCCTGTTCGGATTCCACACCTATCCGGCCGTCGTGCATTTCCACAATACGCTTGGCAAGCGCCAGTCCCAGGCCCGTCCCCTTAGCTTTCATCTGATTCCGAACCTGTTCAAAAGGCAAAAAAAGCCTGGCCAGGTCTGATTTCGGTATACCCACTCCCGTGTCCCTTACTTCCACCCGCAGAAACTTCTCCCCTCCGTCTACCTTCATGGCGGACGCCACTGTTATTTTCCCGCTTTTCGGGGTGAATTTGATGGAGTTGGAAATAAGGTTGGTCATGACGTGCCCGGTAAGGTCCTGGTCCAGGATTATTTCCGGCAGGCCCGGGGCGATATCCGTCACGAGCGCAAGACCCGATTCCTCGGCTTTCGGCACAAAAAAGGCCGCTGTGTCCCGTATGAGGGCTGCGGGATCGGTTTTTCTGGGCAGAAAATCCATTTTTCCGCGCTCTATCTTTGAAATGTCCAGAAGCGTGGTGACAAAGTGGGAAAGGCGGGAGGCGTTTTCCAGAATGCGCTGCAGGTTTGCCCGCTCTTCAGGGGAGCGTTGGCTGGTTCCCCCAGGCCGCAAGGCACCAGGGGTTTGCGGCACCTGCCCGACAGCCGGCACCCGCCTGTCATCCGTCGGGCAGGGGCGGGCGCCAGAGGCAGAGGGGGCCCCATCCGCCAGCACCCTGCGCGGTCCCGGCAAAGCGCCGGAGTCTGCCGGGACGCGGGGCAGAGCTTCGGGTACGGCACCGTTTTGAGAGCCGGAGGCTTTGTTAACGGTACCTCCGGAGGAGGCGGTTCCTGCCCCATCCGCCAGCATCATTCTGACGTAGCTTTCTATGGCGCCCAGGGGGGAGCGCAGTTCGTGGGTCACCGAGGAGATGAAAGTGCGCTTCATCTGCTCTACTTCCAGGAGTTTCTGGGACATTTCGTTGAATTTTCTTCCAAGTTCGGATATTTCATCCGACCCTTTCACCACAGCCACTGCGCCCAGTTTTCCTCCGCTGACTTTTTCGACTTCAGAAGCAAGACTGCGTATCCGTCTGGTAAGGCTCCAGCTGAGCAGGAAAGCGGCTAATATGCTGGCGGCCGAGACCACTGCCAGCGCTATCTTCAGGTTGCCTACGGCATGTTTTAATGCCTGGGCTTTCTGCGCCTCTATGTGGGCTTTGGAAAAGCGCAGGGCGACACCGGTGTTTCCCCCCCATATTTCCTCTTCAAAACTTCCGGTTGTATCTTTTCCCGAAGACGGAGCGCCTATGTTACTCCAGATGCCGTTTATGCTGGCCCTGCAGCCTATGACCTGGGGTCTGTCGCGTCGCGGGGTGGAAAGATAGTCCATGAGCATCAGCGGATCCCTGGACAGCGTGGCTTCAGATATAATCTTTCGTGTCTCCTCGATGATTATCTGGATTTTCTCCTGCTCGGCTTTTTCCACCGCCGATTTCTGCAGTTTGAGGAAGACGGCGGACACTGCCAGGGAAGAGCCGACAGCGGCAGCTATCAGGATAAAATTGAGTTTATATCTCAGTTTCATAAAACAGCGGACTAGGTTACTGGGTTCACCGTTCACGGTTCCCCGTTCAAGGTTTTTCAACCGCTGAACCTATTTAACCTTTGAACCCTTGAACTGTGAACCTGAGCAGTTACGCCTATTTCTTCGGATACATGCGGTCTATGCGTTCAATGGCCTTAAGGGCCTGGGCGTTCTCAGGGTCCATTACGAGGATTCTACGGAAGATGGACGCGGCTTTCAAGTGCGCGCCCTGGGCGTAATATTCCACGCCTTTCTGGTAAAGTTTTTCTATCTCCCGCACATCCACTGTCTGTTTTTTGGCTTCCGCTGGAGCCCGTGCCGTCACCGCAGGTTTCGGTCTGGGTGCCGCCTGGACGGGCATGGAGAGATTTTTCCTGGCTTCGTTGATGAATTCCTGCAGTATGGTCTTTTCTTTGTCGTCCGTTTCCACGGCCATGGCCTTTTCCCAGGCAGCCAGGGCGTTTTTATTGTCTTCCATCACGAAGTAGGCGGAGCCGATCCGCTTTAGGGCCAGAGAATCCCCGGGCTCCAATTCCATCGCTTCCTTGAGTTTGGTTATGGAATTTTCATAGTTGGCCATGTTGAAAGCCGTTTCCGCCTCAAAAAACTTGTATTCGACAAGACCTTTGTTGAAGTCGGGCGGAACCCTGTCGGCTTTAAGATTGGTGATTTCCTCAATCCTGTCAAGGAAGTGGTTCAATTTTACGTCGGACTGGTTCAGGCTTTGCGCATAGGAGATCTTGTGCATGGACTGACGGTCCCTGGCCGCCAGGAAGTCGGCTATGCCAGACGAGAACAGTGCATGCCATTTAGCTTTCTGCGGAATCACTTCCGGATAGAAGCCTGCCACCATGTTCAGCCTCTTCGCGAGGCGTATTATGGAGGGGTCCGGGAGAAGATCTCTTGCTTCTTCCGACAGTATCCTGGCGGCTTCCCTGAATCTGCCCTGGACGATTTTTTCCTTTACTCTGGCCAGGCGGGGATCGTCCAGGCTGGTCGGGGCTTCAGCAGCCTCGAATTCGCCTTTTGTGCCCAGGCGCTGGATCTGGTCCAGCAGTTCGGCGCCATACTGCTCTTCCGGAGTGGGGCCGCCGAAGTGAAACATCACGGCCAGACGGTGTGTTCCGGCAGTATCGCGCAAGGTGCCCATCGGAAGGACGAAGGCGTAATCAAACTGTATTTTATTTATGCGGTAAGAGACTCCGGTGGAAACCTGCCGAAAATCTCTGCTGCCTATGCCCAGTGCGCCGCGCAGGGCGAACTGGCCCTTGTCCAGACTGGGGAAAACCCTTTCCGCGGCTACAATAACATCACTGTCCGCTGTTCCCGCAGGGCCTTTTTCCGAGTGCAGTTCGGCGGCAAGGGTCATCCAGAGGCTTTTGTAGGAACCTCCCAGACGCAGTTTCATGGGAACCTTGTCGGTGTCGCCGCTGAAAGCCATATTCGGCTGTAGTACGTCCTTCATCGTAAGGCCCAGGGCATAGCGGCTGGAAAAACGGTAGAGCAGGCCGATGTCGGCATCAAAAGCTGATTTGCTCGCGTTCTGGCTCAGGACAGGGTCTACCTCTCCGGTATGAATGGTGAGGCGGTCTCTGTAGTTAAAGGCTTCATCAAGCTGGCTGAAAGAGTGGGTAAGGCGCTTCAGGGAAATACCTCCGAAAAGACCGTCCGAGCGCGTCGGGGATGTCAGGCGCCTTCCGTAGGAAACCTGAAGCGTCTGTTCATTGTAGACCCCGGAGAGACTGAACTGGTTCCAGAAAGCTCCGAACCCCCCTTTTTTTCCGGCTTTGATCGGTTTGGCGAAAGCCAGGTTTGAAAGGCCCATGCTTGATCCGTCGCTGAGGCCCATGTGAAGAAGGGAGTGGGAGGCTCCAAGCTGTGCTCTTTCCAGTCCGCCAAGTCCGGCCGGGTTGTAGTGCATGGAGTAAAGATCGTCTGCCACAGCGGTGAAAGCATTTCCCATGCCGGGGGCGCGCGCCCCCATGCCGAGATCGTCAAAGAGAGCGTAGGAAGAGCACGGAAGCAACACAGGCAACACAAGAAACATAGGCAAAACCAGCCAGGACAAACCGGAAGAAACACCAGAACTGAAGAGATGACCAATCCCCGGTGTTTTTTGCCTTAAGCTTATTTTTAGCATTATGCAGTTCATGGCAGATTTTTGCTTTTTGCCGTGCTTCTTTGCCTTTCCGTCGCTTGCGTTACTTGTCCTGCTTGCGTTTCTTTCGTTGCTATCTTACGACCACCACTGTCCCGGTGTAGGAGTTTCCTTCCGCAATGATCTGATAGAGATAAACTCCACCTTGAACTTTTTGGCCGTCCGCGTTGGGATTCCATTCCAGATCGCAGTTATAATCCAGAGAAGCATCGCAGTTAAGCGACTTCATTCCAGCGACATGCGCTCCGGAAACACTGAAAATATTGCCCGAGGCAGCGACTCCTCTGGGATTGTAAAACCTGAACACAAAAGTGTCGTTCCTGCCGTCACTGTTGGGCGTAATCAGCCGGTTCGCGGCGTAAGAATCGGTAAAACTTCCCGCAAGAACGCGGTTTGGTTTGTTCGTCTTATTTCCGGTGCTGAAATTGCGGGCGTAGGAAGATGAAACAGTCCCAAGACAAAGACTGCCCGGGATAAAAACAGCAAGATATGGAAAAGCTTTTTGTATCTGCAGGAATAGGCAGTTCCTTTTCATAAGATAATAATAGGTTTCAATTGCGACTGATTTATTACATTAATGTGATTAAAGCATTTTAAATACATTTTCGGCAGCAGGTGCATTTAATGGGAAATATATGCGAATATCGGATAACGCTTGGATGAAAAGTCGAGCGTTTTAATCAGATATTATATGCCTGTTTAAGATGAACGGAAAGATTTGTTCCGTTAAGTATGTTTTGGAAGGCAAGATATGCTTTTGAGGATAGCGCCTGCGATAAAACGGGATCTTTCAGAACTTTCAGCAGCCCTTTGGCAAAAGCGCCGGGCTCAGGCGGAACTATTATACCGCTGCCATCCCTCAGCAAATAGGCGTGATTGGAGGTATCAGTGGCAACTATGGGGCGGCAGGCCGCCATGTAAAGATAAACCTTGCTTGGAACGGCTTTGTCCTGGGTCATGGGCGAGACCAGGACATCGGCCATAACCAGTTTTTCAAAAGTTTCTTCTATGTCGAGTTTGCCGGTCCATTCTATTTTTCCGCTTAAGCCCAATTTAAGGGCTTTAACCTTGTAGGCGGTTATCTGGGGCTGTTCACCGCCTATGACTATGCACCGGCCCGGCATTTGTTCAAACAGGAGCGCCAGAGATTCCAAAAGCAGGTCTATGCCCTGATAAGGTTCAAGATTGCCCGCATATATGATTGTTTTTATATCTGTTTTCGGAGTGCGTCCCGCAGCCGAGGAGGAGGCATAGGCGTCCGGCAGATTCGGGATGTGGTCATAAAATATCACGCCCTTCGGTTTAAACCGGGAGGCATATTGCGGGGTATTGAGGCTGTTTGTCAAAACAGAATCGGAAGCGCGCAGTGTCCGGATTTCTATTTTTCTTGCCAGAGACAGAACGATTGCAGACCTGAGAAATCCGGAATCCCTGAGCCTGAAACTGATGACATCGTCCATATCATAGACAAGGCGAAAGCTGAAAAACAGCTTAAAAAACGCGGCTATAAAAGCGGATTCTTCGCAGGCGTGAACC
>JBDRGJ010000220.1:0-6148 GCA_043817835.1 bacterium | reverse complement strand
CGGCGACGAAAAACAGGAGGTCATGGTCGCGCCTCCATTCACTGCGCTGGCGGCGGTGTCGGGCGCTTTAAAAGGGACTGTAATCGGTATTGGCGCTCAGGATATGCACTGGGAAGAAAAGGGAGCTTTCACAGGAGCCCTATCCCCGGTCCAGGTGAAGGACGCCGGATGCACGCACGTCATACTGGGGCATTCGGAACGCCGCCGGTATTTCGGCGAAACCGACGAGACGGTAAGACTCAAGACCGCTGCTGCCGTCAAAAACGGCCTTGTGCCGGTGGTTTGCGTAGGCGAGACTCTGGCTGAAAGGGAAGTTCAAAAGACCTACCGCGTGCTGGAGACGCAGGTCTGCGGAGCGCTTTCCGGCTTTACGCCGTCCGATATTTCAAAGCTGGTCATAGCCTACGAGCCGGTATGGGCCATAGGCACAGGCAGGACAGCCTCGCCTGAGCAGGCACAGGACGCGCACCTTTTCATAAGGCGTCAACTGGAAAAACTTTTCGGGAAGGGGTTCGCGCAGGATATCCGCATCCTATACGGCGGTTCGGTAAAGCCGGAGAATATCGACGGGATAATGGCCCAGCCGGATGTGGACGGCGCCCTTGTCGGGGGCGAAAGTCTCAATGCTGACAGGTTTCTCCGGATAATACACTTCCAGGAAGTCGCGGCGCTCTGACTGGCGGATAGGGGCCCCTCTGCTCTGCGGTACTGGCAGTCTCGACCCTGTCGCACTCCCGGCCTCCGGCGCTGTCGGGTGGTGCTGACGCCTTGCCAGTGCAGGGGAACCGCTGTCGGCTCTGCCGCACGGTCTCTGACCGCACCGTCCCAAGGCCACTGGCCTATCAGAACGGTGCTTTACCATGGCGTCTTGCAAGTGACCCGTCACCGCATTGCAGGCCAGAGGCCTATATTGCGGTGCGACCAGAGGTCGAGCTCTGCGCAGGGTGCTGGGAACATGGATACAGACAAAGTCGAACATCTGGTGCGGGATATAAAGCTTTGCATTGAGCGTGCGTCCTTCCCCGTGCCGGTCGGGGTATCAAACAGGCATCTGCATCTTACCAGGGAGCATTTTAAAGCCCTTTTCGGCGCGGATGCAGAACCGGCCCTTTTCCGCCGGCTGGTGCAGCCGGGATTTTTTGCCTGCAACGAGAAAGTGGATATGGAAACTCCGCATCGAAATATAGGCGGCGTGCGCATGATAGGCCCCTACCGGGCCCGGACCCAGATAGAAATATCAGCGGGAGACGCGGTGAAACTTGGGTTGAGGCCCCCGATCAGAGACTCGGGCAGGCTCGAGAATTCCCCCGGCATAACCATAAGGGGTCCGAAAGGCTCGGTCAGGGTCAATGATGGGGTCATAATTTCGAAGAGGCATATCCATTTCAGCCCGGCTGAGGCGAAACAGTTTAAGATTGAAGACGGGACTGAAGCGCGGGTCCGCTGCGGTTGCGGCGGAGACAGGGAACTGGTCTTTGAGAAGGTGCTCTGCAGGGTCAGCGATAAATTCAGCCTGGAGTTCCACCTGGACGTTGAGGAGGCCAATGCAGCAATGGTCAAAAACGGCGACCCCGCATATATCGTGGGGTAAAAAGCAGATATGATGGGTGATGTGTGAACTTTAGGATCAGAAATTAAAGCGTAATTGTGTGAGGAGGTCTGAAAATGGATGCACTGGGAATGATAGAGACGAGAGGCCTTGTAGCCTGTGTTGAAGCCGCCGATGCAGCTGTAAAGTCTGCCAATGTGAAGCTGGTGGGTTACGAGAAGGTCGGCACCGGACTTTGCACGGTTCTTTTCAGGGGAGAAGTAGCAGCCTGCCGGGCCGGCTGTGATGCAGGAGCCGCGGCAGCGCAGAAGGTCGGGGAACTGGTCTCCGTCCATGTGATACCACAGCCGCATTCGGATCTGGAAGGCAAAATGCCCATTTCCCTTCCCGAAACGCTTAACAGGGCCAAGAAATAGGACGTAAGGAGTGAGGTGATAGGCGTTAGGAGATAGAAGAAAAAGGCGGTTTTTTATTGTTTGATTAAAATTCCCCTCACCCCTTACACTTCACGCCTCACTGCTGTCTGGAGGTTATATGCTTTTTGCCATAGTCACGGGCAACGTGGTCTGCACCAGGAAGGATGAAAAACTGACCGGGGTCAAACTCATGATGGTGCAGCCGGTTGACACGGAAAACAAACCCAGAGGCAACCAGCTTGTTGCCATAGATACTGTCGGCGCGGGAGAGGGGGAACTGGTGCTCATAGTCCAGGGCTCTTCCGCCAGGCAGACTCAGCGCACCGAGGGGACTCCGACCGACTGCGCGATATTCGCCATAGTGGATACGATAGAAAAGGACGGAACCGTGCTTTTCAGAAAGGGCAGGCCGCTAACAGCGCCGGAGGCACGCGGCACGCAGGGCAGGGACGCGGAGGCCGTTAAATGAACGAGCAGGATATTTCCCGTCTTGTGGAAGAAGTTCTGAGCAGGCTGGAATTTCCCTCCGGCGCAACCGGCCCGGGAGCGTCCGTGTCCGGCTCTTCGGATGATCCTGTTTTTTTGACTGTGGACGAAGCCGTGGATTGCGCTGAAAAGGCCCAGGCGGCGTTCCATGAAATGGGGCTGGAAGCACGCAGGCGGATAATCGAATCCATAAGGCAGGCAAGCCTGCGCGAATCCGAGCGGCTGGCCAGGATGGCTCATGAAGAGACAGGCATGGGCCGCTGGCAGGATAAACTGCAGAAGAATCTGCTGGTCTCAGCAAGGACGCCGGGAGTGGAGGACCTTTCATCGCGTTCCTATACCGGGGACAAGGGACTTACCCTGGTGGAATACGCCCCCTTCGGAGTTGTGGCTGCAGTGACCCCTTCCACCAATCCTACGGCTACCATAATAAGTAATGCAATAGGCATGCTTGCCGCAGGAAATTCGGTGGTGTTTTCGCCTCACCCGGCGGCCAGGAAATGCAGCCAGGAGACCGTGCGTATCATCAACGGGGCGATACTCGCCGCCGGAGGACCGTTCGGCCTGGTGGCTACGGTCTGCGAACCGTCGCAGGAATCCACCAGGCAGCTTTTGGCTCATCCTAAAGCCGGGCTTAACGTGGTGACGGGCGGTCCGGCCATAGTTAAAGTGGCCATGACAACCGGCAAGACCTGCAAAGTGATAGCTGCCGGCCCGGGCAATCCTCCGGTCGTTGTGGACGACACAGCGATTTTCCCGAAGTGTGCCGAGGATATAATCACCGGAGCGGGTTTCGACAACGGAGTGCTGTGCATAGCGGAGAAACAGGTTATAGTGCAGAAATCGGCCAGGGAGAAGCTCCTTGCCGGCTTCCGTAAGGATCCGCGCGCCTGCGAACTTTCTTCCGGGCAGATGGATGAAGTGACCGGAAAGGCGATACTGGAGGGGGGAAGGGGCTGCCGGGACCCCAGGCTCAACAGAGAATATATCGGCAAGAATGCTTCGTTCATAGCCAAAGCCATAGGTCTGAATATTTCAGACGATATCAGGGTGTTGTGGTCCGAGGTCCCTAACGACCACCCCTTCATCTGGACTGAACAACTCATGCCCGTTCTGCCGGTCACAACAGTCAGGGACCTGGACACTGCCATAGAACTGGCATATCAGAGCGAAGGCGGGAACCGCCACACCGCGGCAATGCATTCCATGAACGTGGAAAACCTGACCAGGATGGGACGCCGCATGGCCTGCTCCATTTACGTCAAGAACGCTCCCACGCTTTACGGCCTGGGGATGGGGGAAGGATACTCCTCCATGACCATAGGTACTCCCACGGGAGACGGCATAACCAAGCCCACGCATTTCGTGAGGCCTTTGCATTGCACACTGGTGGGATATTTCAGGATAGCGTGAAATACAGTTTTGAGTTATAAGTTCTAAGTTTTGAACAGAAGTCAGAAGCCAGAATTCAGAAGTCAGACCTGCAATGAATTTTCCTAAAATCTGATATCTGTCGGCTGACTTCTGCGAAACGAGGGAGATACGAGATGAAAGATAACGGTGCTGTGGCGATTCTTGAGATTTCTTCGATAGCAAAGGGCATAGAGGCAAGCGATGCCATGTGCAAATCAGCAGGAGTGACTCTTTCCAAATCGGCCCCGATGCCGCGGGGAAAGTACCTGATTGTGGTTGCCGGGCCGGTGGGTGAGGTGGAATCAGCCATGAAAGCCGGGATGGATATGGCCGCGGATACTGTCCTGGCTCATTTCATAATACGCAATGTGCACGGTCAGGTGGTGAAGGCTTTTGAGAAAAAGGTTCCTGCTGAAATACTGGAGGCTGTGGGCGTTATAGAGACCAGAGAAGCCGCGCCTGCCGTTTTTGCGGCCGATGCCGCGGTGAAAGCGGCTGCCGTCCACCTCATAGAGATCAGAGCCGGCGCCGGCGTCGGCGGAAAGGGATACATTACGCTTACCGGCGAAGTGGGGGCCGTAAGAACCGCAATCTCAGCGGGGGTGAAGGCTGTTCCCGAAGGGATGCTCGTTTCGAGGATAGTAATACCCTTTGCCCACGAACACCTGAAGAAAGCTCTGTTTTAAATGGAACCCCACGCGCATGCACGTGGCATTCTGCGAAGGCGGATAAAAGGACCGGGGACGGAGAGAAAAAAAGTTGTATTCCGGCCGGCAGGACTTGAAACTTAACGGGAGAAAACAGAATGAAACTTGTCATCGGCTCGGACCACGCCGGTTTTGAGTTGAAGGAAAGAATGAAAAAGTTCCTGCAGGGGCTGGGACACGAGGTCTCGGACTTCGGCTGTTATTCGCAGGAATCAGTGGACTATCCGGACATAGCTCTTCTGGTCGCCGAGGCTGTCGCCAGGAAGGAATTTGAAAGAGGCGTGCTGATGGACGGCTTCGGCGGAGCCGTGGCTCTGGTTGCCAACAAGGTGCCGGGGATTCGCGCCGTCTGCGCCTACGACCTGATATCGGCGGGATTCGCCGCGGCCCACGAGGATTGCAACGTGCTTTGCGTTGGCGGCAGAACCATGGGGGAGCTTACCCTCAGGGAGATGCTGAAGACGTGGCTTAATACGCCGTTCGAGGGAAACAGGCATGCCAAGCGCCTGGCAAAGGTGGCGGCCATAGAGAAAAAATATTCGGCAGGTGTTTAGCAAGACAAGCAAAACAAGCAACGCACGCTTTCAAAACGCCAGCACCGCCCGACAGCGCCAGCGGCCGGGAGTGCGGCGGAGCCGGGGCTGAAAGCGCCGCGGAGCGGAGAAACGCAAGCGCTTTTTAAAGATGAACAAAAAGCAGAATCTTAGGGCTTTATGTCTCATGGTCAATCTTTTTCTTGTTTCGTCTTTTGCTTAAGTTTCTTGCGTTGCTTGTTTTGCTTGAGTTTCTAATTATGAAACTGGGAAAAATCGTTGGAAGGGTTTTCTGTTCCGCTCAGTGCTGCGCCGTGGATGGGAAAGCATTGCTTCTGGTGGAACCGCTTGAATGGGAAACAGGAGAATCCGCGGGGGATATGCTGGTCGCGGCTGATTGCGTCGGAGCGGGTGCCGGAGAGAAAGTTTTTTTCGTCCAATCCCGGGAAGCGGCAGTGGCTTTTCAGGATTGGGGCGGCACGGCGTCAGGCAAAACCCGGCCGCTTCCTCCCGTCGACGCCGCCATCGTAGGAATAATAGACGGACAGTCAATAATGGAATCATGCGAATAGAATGCCAATGAACGGATATGCGAATGGATGCGAATATTCGCATAAATCGGCATATTTTCCCATTCGCATGACATTAGCATGGGTTGCTGAATGTTTATAGGAAAAGTCATCGGAAATGTCTGGGCCACCAGGAAACATGCAGCTCTGGACGGCAGTAAGCTTCTGCTGGTGAGTCCGGCCGAACCCTTTACCGAAGATCTGCTGGGTCCGGCTGCGCTCGCCGTGGATACCGTGTCAGCCGGAATCGGCGACATTGTGCTTGTCCTGGATGAGGGCGGTTCGGCCAGGAAGATGCTCGGCAGAGAGAGCGCTCCGGTCAGAACAGTGATCTGCGGGATAGTGGATCAGGTAAATTCCGGGGGCAGGATTAAAAAATATGGATAAGGAAGAACTCAGGACCATCGTGGAAGCCGTTGTAAAAGCCCTGACCGAAAAAGGCGCGGTGAAGGGGCTGACGGCGGCAGACCCTGCC
>JBDRGJ010000219.1:0-2217 GCA_043817835.1 bacterium | reverse complement strand
GTACCCAACAATACCCTCCGACGCCATAGGCTTTGGCCGACGGCGTCCACGCGCATGCACCTGCCTGTCGTCAGGCAGGCGTGGTTTTCTGCGAAGGCGGATAAACATATCATCGTATCACCGTATAATAGTTATTGATGCCGGTTGTGCTCCGCAGGGCATTTTGTTATAAAGTTTCCATGTCAATTAAGGGAATGGTCCGGGCAAAATGCCCCTTCGGCTGCGGGGAATTCGAAGCTGAAATATGGACGCTTGTAAGGGGGGATACTGACAGCGCCCTCAGGGAGACCCTGAAAACGGGGGAGCTTAATCTGCTCATATGCCCCGTCTGCGGCAGGACTTTTCATCATGAGGATGCGCTGATATATTTTGATCCGGCGTCGGAAATCCTTGCATTTGGTTTTCCGCGTTCTTACGAGGCGGAGAGTGAAAAATGGCGGCGGAAGATGGCAGAGGACCATGCGGCGCTGGGTAAAAGCCTGCTGACGGAAAAGAGTCTTTCTGCGGAGCCGGAGATGTTTTTCGGACTGGAGGGCATCAAGGCCCTGCTTGAATCCGAGGACATCACAGCGGAGGAGACCGAGGTGATAAGCTGCATTGCCCAAACCCTGGGGCTCAAGACCGCCAAGGTCAGGCCTTCCTGGGCTCGGGCAAGAGGCGTGTCCCGGCTGATTCCCTTTACTTCCGCAGTTCTCTCAAGAAAAGCAGCTGAAGAAGGCCTGCGGAAAGTGATGGCAAAAAATGACAGCATTCCGGGGCTGGCAAGGCTTCTTGAGGAAATGGAAAAGATGCCGGGCGAAGAAATGCCGCCGCTGGCCTGAAAAGACGGGGAAGATATGGCAGCAATGAAAATACTTCCATTGAATCACGCGGGGATACTGAAGGAACTTGGAAGATACGCCTGTTCAGTGGGCAGTTCCTTTTGGGCTGTGGGCGGCTGTGTCAGGGACTGGAAGCTGGGTCTTAAAAACAAAGATCTGGACCTGGTATCGACACAGTACCCGGCCTCCATAGCCGCTTATTGCGTCGAAAAATGGGGGGGAGAGCTGGAAAAATTCGACAGATTCGGGACATGCCGCGTTTTTCTTGACAACGGCCTGAGGCTGGATTTTGTCCGCGCACGCAGGGAAAAGTACCCGAAACCGGCTGTCCTGCCGGAAGTCAGTCCGGGCTCTTTCAGGGACGACCTGGCGAGAAGAGATTTCAGCGTCAACGCGATAGCCGTAGACCTGCAGCCGGACAATTTCGGAGAAGTCGCGGATATTCACGGCGGCCTTGCTGACATTGAGAAAAGAAGTTTGCGTATTTTGCACGAAAAGAGTTTTCGCGACGACCCCACGCGATTGTACAGACTTGCCAGATTTGCAGGCCGCTTCGGCTGGAAACCGGACGGAACAACTCTGGGGTTGGTGCGCGAGGCCGTGGCAAAGGGGTATCCTGCACTTCTTTCAAGGGAACGCCTCAAAAATGAGCTATGGAGGGTGCTGGAGGAAAGATATCCGGTACCGGCTTTAATGCTCATGAAAAAATGGGATATCCTTAAATTTATCCATCCGGCATTGCGCTGTAACTACGGGATTTCCGCCTCTGCTGAACCGGCCGCAAGGCTGGGGATAATCGCCGCGGGAATGAAAGACGACGGGAGGCATTTTCTGGAAAGCCTGCAGCTGGAGAGATCCCTTTGCCTGCAGCTTAAGAACGCCTTCGGAATATTAAGAAATAAAGCCTGTTCAAAAACCAGGCTTTCCGGCCTTGAGAAAGAAATCATCGTCAATTCCTTGAAAAACCTTCCGGCATGTTCGCTGAAACCGTTGTTTCTAAATGGTTCCGATCTCAAAAAAGCCGGAATTCCTCCCGGAAGGAAGTATTCCCTTATACTTGATGACGCTGCAAGAGCCCAGTGGAAAGAAGAATTTTTCTCCAGACAATCCGCCCTTGTATGGCTGAAAAAAAGGCTTTCCGGCACCCTGCGCAGAGCTGCGGGTACGGCGGCCCGCCTGAGGCGGAACATCTCCGCCAGCAGCTTTGCTTACCGCCGACGCAAATAGTAATATTAAGCGACTACGCAGGTTGTCGGGTTCACAGTTCAGGGTTCAAGGTCCAAGGTTCCACAAGGCGTTTTATATTTCGCAGTGCTCAATCTTCTGATTTTTTCCGCCACACGACTTCGGCGGATCTGCCTTCGGCATGACAACTGTGAACCTTGAACCGTGAACC
>JBDRGJ010000218.1:0-2737 GCA_043817835.1 bacterium | reverse complement strand
CCTGACGGACGGGCAGGCGCAGTAGCACAAGCGAAAAAAAACTGCGTTGACCAGGGTGATATGTTTATAAGATGATACGGCAAACTGCCCGCTCTGGCCGGCTATTCGCCTGTTCGCCCGATGGCCTGAACGCCCAATTGCCGTGACCGATAGATTTTACAAATTTGGGAACATGCGCTTCATTTGGTATACTCATCTCATGTCTTACACTTGCAAAATATGCGGCAAAGGCCCTGTTGCCGGAAATTCCTACAGCCACTCGCACAAAGCCACCAAGCGGGTATTCAGGCCTAATCTCCAGAGGCAGAAGGTTTCCCTCAAAGGAGTTACCCGGTCTGTTTATGTCTGCACTAACTGCATAAAAAGCGGCCGCACCGTCCGACCGACCGTTTAAAAAACGCTTAACTGCCAAATAAACAAGCCGTACTTGCGTACGGCTTCTTTGTTTTTTGTGGGTTTAGGCGAATTCAGGTTCCCAGACCCGACGCCTTTAAAAATGCCTCAAAAGCCTCCTCTATGCCGATGTCCCGGCAGGAGTTCCACTGTCTGGATTCTATTCCGTAATTGTTGCCTCTGGGCCGCCAGCATTTAAAGTTGTACCGGCTGTCAAAGGAAAAGGTATTTGTTCCCATGGCGGCTGCCAGCTGGAGCATGCCGGAATTATTGCAGACCAGCCAGTCTATTCTGCCGAGAAGGGCTGCCGCCACTCCCGCGGGCTGCGGCATTATATAAGGGATCCCGTGCGGCAGCCGGTTCAGTATTCCGGATATAATCTTTTTCTCTTCCCCCGGTCCGATGAAATAGACGGGCATGACGCCCCGCAGAGCCAGGAGTTTTTTTGTAAATTCGACGA
This sequence comes from bacterium, assembly GCA_043817835.1. Taxonomy (GTDB): domain Bacteria; phylum Elusimicrobiota; class Elusimicrobia; order Elusimicrobiales; family CAZFMJ01; genus JBDRGJ01. Next base: position 1,884 of record JBDRGJ010000218.1, on the reverse strand, counting down.
AATTATCTTCCGGCCAGCGGTTATCATATTTTTTAAAATCTCCGGGATGAATTCCGATTATCTTTGTTCCCGGAGCCGGGTGCAGATTCTCCAGGACCGAGACAGCTGCTTCGAAATGGTCTTTCAGGGGATAGACCTTCATTACCGGCGCATAATCCGCGCCGAAAAATTCCGCCATCCGTCCGTATCTGTCCAAAAAATGTTCATGGTCGGGGTCATGGTCCAGCAGGTGGGTATAAGCTCCGGCGGGTACCGGCTTCTGCTTTTTGAAGCTGACCCTGACGGGAGCCATGCTGAGCAGTATCGTGAAAAGCGAGGCCCGCGAATAGGAAGGATTTAAGTCCACGGCCAGGTCAAAGCAGCGCGCCGCCATGAAAAGATGGGGCAGATTCAGATAGAACTTTTGGGCTCCTTCCAAAAGCAGGACTTCGTCTATATTGGGGTCCAGACGGGCAAGTGGAGCCGCTTTTGCGGCAGTCAGCAGCGAAATCTTCGCCGCAGGAAACCGTCTTCTTATTGCATTTATAAGCGGGGTGGCCACTATAAAATCCCCCAGCCGGCCTATCCAAAGGAGCAGTATCCTGTTGAAATCTTTATCGGCTAGGTTGTCCATAAGAATCAACTGAAGGCCGAAGGCTGAAGGATAAGGGCTGAAAGGAAAAACATAAAAACTGTTTTTTTATTATTCATTTTAAGACATACTTCAGCCTTCATCCCTCAGCCTTTAGCCTTTTGTATTCCTTCCGGGCTTTGCGTTTGCGTATCCTTTCTATTTCTCTTAACCGTTCGGAGGTTTCGGGGGATATTGCCATTTCCACCCGGTCCACGAGTTCCCGCAGGGCAAGGAACCTGTTCAGAGAACGCTTCCTTTCCCGCTGGCACCTGATCGACAGATTCATCGGAGGATATCTCAACACCACGCAGTTGCTGGTCTTGTTGATTTTCTGCCCGCCCTTTCCCGATCCTCTTACGAAGCGTTCCTCTATTTCCGAGATATCTATTTTCAGCCTGGCGATGCGCTCTTTCAGAGCAGCCGCCTTAGCCGGCGTTATTTCTGAAAACTCAGGAAAATTCATATAAAACTGATTGTTATTATGGATACTCCGGGTAAGGGCGATATCGGGACGGCTGTTTCAAAGTTTCAGTTTTTGTCATTCTTTTTGTGTCGTTTTCCTTGCGTTTTTTTGCGGAGGGATGGTTTCTTCCGCTCGGCTTCCAGCGTCTTGGCCGAAGTTCGCAGATCATCCAAGTAACGTTCTTCAGCCATCGTTTCTGCCTCCAGGCGCCGTCGTTCAGTGAAGGCGTCGTATTGCTCATTAGCCCAAGCGAGCGCATCTTCGCGGCTTACTGACCCCGCGTCACCAAGAACCGGCAATTCGGTATCCCGCAGGAACTTGTCCAGAAATGCCGTCCAATCCTGCATTTTGATGTCCTGGCGTCGCTGGGCGCGGAATTCGGCCTGGTCAAGGAACATGACCACGATGCGGTTGAGAGTGTCAATTTCCTTTTCATTCAGGTAGTTCTTCGCCGTCATAACATCCCGCTTGAGCACCCGGCTGCCGCTCCATGACGTGAGTCCCATATTGGCTGTGCGCGAATCGGCGCGCCGCCGGACGATTTCCGCAGCCGTCATTCCTGCGGCCGCGTAGTGCATCTTGTTCTGCATGGTGGCGAAAAAGACCTGTGTTTTCTGCTCGCCCTCCACGTAATCAGACGCTAGCGCGAATATCTCACGGATGCGCTGGTAAACGCGTTTTTCGCTGGCCCGGATTTCGCGGATGCGGGCAAGCAATTCGTCAAAATAATCGGCAAGCCTGTCCCGGCCTTTCAATCGGTCATCGTCCAGCGTGAAGCCTTTGATGAGGTATTCGCGCAGGCGCTCGG
>JBDRGJ010000217.1:0-6373 GCA_043817835.1 bacterium | reverse complement strand
GCCAGCTGTATCATCACAGCCGCCAACTGGAACAGCTTTCGGCGAAACTTGCCCTGTCCAACCAGGAACTGGCAAGATTAAACGATATGAAATCCAAATTTCTCTCCATGGTGGTCCATGACGTGCGCACTCCTCTGGCCTCGATCAGGGGATTCAGCGAGATGCTTAAGAAGCGCGTGACCGGGGAGAAAGAGGAGGGCTATCTCCAGTATGTCATCCAGGCTACCGACCAGATAGGCAGACTGGTTTCCGATCTGACCGACCTGGCGATGATCGAGGCCGGCAAGCTTAAAATGGAGAAGACCGTATTCAATTTTTCCGAAATAGCGAGGGACATACTTCCGGGAATTTCCATAAACGCCTCCAACAAGGGCGTAGAAGTCATTTCAGGGGAGGTGCCGGAAGGAATGATTTTCGGCGATAAGTTCAGGCTTTCACAGGTGCTTATGAACCTTCTCAACAACGCGATTAAATTCACTCCCGCGGGAGGGAAAGTCGACCTGCGCTTCCGCCGGGAAGGGAAACATCTGGCCGCTTACGTGAAAGATTCCGGAGTCGGACTGCATCCCAGCGAGAGGAAAAAAATATTTGAAAAATTTTACCAGGCCAGGCATCAGAAGGATGAAAAACTCCGCAAGCAGGGCTGGGGGCTCGGCCTTTCCATAGCACAGGAGATAATCCGCGCCCACAAGGGCGAAATAGGCGCCGATAGCGCAGGTTTGAGCAGGGGTTCTGTTTTCTGGTTCAGGATTCCTATCAACAATCAGCAATAGCGGAAGTTGCAGGCCGTTCACCCGGTTGCCGCAACCGCCTTTGCCGCCGGGCTTTATAGGGAATTCGCTCACTGTACTGTAATAAAATAAAAAATCTAAAATAATTCTGTAATTTTTTTGCAACACTTTATCGCAATACTTAGAAGACCGGAAACGGAGGAGGACCCTGGCGAATGGATATCACCACACTGGCGGGGATAGTGGGATTCGGCGTTTTTATCGCAGTCGGTATTGCCACCAACCAGATTTCGTCCACTATGCTGAACGCGCACGGCGCCTACATGGTGCTGGGGGGAACTCTGATAGCCATGCTTATCAACACGCCGCTCAAGTTCCTTGTCAAGAGCCTGACGGAAATAGGGATTCTTTTCAGGGAAGACGAGGCTGACAATCCGGAGAAATTGATCCCCGTCATCGTGGACCTGGCCGAACAATGCCGGAGTAGGGGGATGGCGGCCATGCGGGATGTGGCCCCGCACACGGCCGGCGGCTTCATAAACCGCGCCGCGACCGCCGCTCTGGAATACAACGATTCCCAATTCGTGAAACAGGTCATGGAGCAGGAGATAAACCAGGTTGCCGACGAGGAGAACGAGATAGCCAACGTCTATCGTTCAATGAGCATACTTGCCCCCATGTTCGGTCTTCTGGGAACTCTCATCGGAATCATAGGAGTGCTCAGGGATCTTGCCAATCCCGAAACAGTCGGACCGGCCATGTCCGTGGCCATCACATCCGCTCTCTACGGGATATTCTTCGCCAATATGATTTGCGTGCCGATAGCGGGCAAGATAAGAGCCAGAATCTGGATGAAGGTGAAGATGAAATCGATGATACTCGACGGCGTGTTGGAAATAATGAAAGGCAGCATCCCGATGGTGGTGGAAAGACGGCTGCAGTCGTATTTATGAAAGGAGCAATACAAGCAACGCAAGAAACACAAGCAAAACAAGCAATACAAGAAATATGGTTAATGGCAAGAGCAACAACGAAGCACTGCATGAAGGGGGGTGGTGATTCTATGAGTAAAAACAGCAAACAGTTTCTTATCGCCGGCAGTTGCGTTCAATCTGCAAGGTTATTTTTATTTGCTTTTGCTTGCGTTGCCTGTGCTGCCTGTTTTGCTTCTTTTGCTTTTTCGCAGACCATTCCCCTTGAAGACAAGGCGAAGTATGAGAAGGTGCTGGAGCAGAAAGTCGACGACGTGCTTCTTCGCATACTGGGACCCAATCGGGCCAAAGTCCTGGTTGAGGCAGAGATGGATTTTACCAGAATAGAAAAGCTGCAGGTGCAGAAAGGTTCGGCAGCCGGGTCCGGCGAGAAGGATTTTTTCCGCTGGCAGAAGCTGGCCGGTTCGGAGGGCAATCAGCAGCTCATGCCCGGCTTCCCGGCGGTTTCGGCTTTTGAAGAGGCGGGAGACCAATCATATGAAAGACAAACGACATTTCCGGCTTCCTTCATAAAAAAGCTTTCTGTTACGGTCCTTCTCGACCGCAGTGTTCCGTCGGCCGAAGCGGAAAACGTCCGCAGCGTGGTCTCGGATCTTCTGCTTATTGATGCGAAGCGCGGCGACGAGGTCACGGTTCTGAGAGCGCCGTTTGCGCCGGCCTGGAAAACCATATGGTACACGCCCGAAGCGGTGGGCCTGATTTTCAAGTACGGCGTTCTTACTTTCATGGGCATAATAGCGATGATAGTGGTGGCCATAGGCTTTCTCAAGCTGGCCGGCGCCATGAACACCATGGCCAAAGCCCAGCAGAGCCACATGATTTCCATGGATTTCGGAAAGGGCGCGGCGCCGGCCGGTCTGGTTGAAGGGCCGTCCGCCCTGCCTGGGCTTTCCCATGAAGGAGGAGAGAAAGCCGCTCAGGGCATGAGGGAAGACTCCTCGGAGACGGAAGGGGAAGAAGTCGTTTTCAACGTGAAGGCCAACCAGGTGCCGTTCCTTGTTCATATACTTGCCAAGGAGGAGCCGGCGAATATCGCGCTTGTCACGGCGCATCTTGCTCCGGAGATACGAAAGGAATTTCTCAGGGCGCTGCCTGCCGAGACGGCCTCCGATGTAATAGCCAACATGGCCAAGGTGCGGTTTGTGGAGCCGGATGTAATATCCACGCTTAAAGATGAACTGGAGCGCAGGCTGCAGGGCGCAGTGGGCGGGGTGACAAAGGTCCTGGAGATACTGGAAAACGTCAATCTGCGGGCCAAGAAAGAAATGCTGCAGCGCCTTGAGGAAAAGCATCCTGACATAGTCCGTGAGGTCAGAAGCAGGGTCCTGCTGGTGGAGGACCTGGGCAGGCTTCCAGACAAGGACATTTCCCTGCTTGTCTCCTCCATAAAACTGGAAGACCTTTCCTCCGCTGTATGGGAAATGCCGGAAGCGCTCAAGGAAAAAATCAGGGGCCAGATGGCGGAAAAATCCTGGCAGATGGTGGAACAATCCATGAAATACGGCGCACCTTCCGCCGCAAAAACTGAAAAGGCACAGGAAGACCTGGTTGAGACAGCAGGGAGGCTTATAAAGGAAGGCCGCATAACCGACCCCCTGCTTAATCTTCCGCCTCTGATAACCGAGGAATCCAGGGCAGCATGAACGATTATGGCTGAAAAAGATCCCAGAGAAAAACTTGAAGGCCTGCTCGGAAACATCTCGGCGGACCAGAAAGGCTCGCTTTTTTCGAGTCTCAAGCCGGCAGCCCCGATGCCCCCTGCCCCCAGGCCGCTTCCCGCGCAGCCGGACGACACCGTGCGTCAGTTGAAGGCCAGGGTGGAGGAATTGGAAAAAAAACTGCGGGCAGTTTCGGAGAATAAGGAGCCGGCGGAATCAAAAAACCCGAAAGAAAGCCTTTCTTCGGCTGAGGTGATGAGTTTCTTTAAAAGCAGAATGGAGGAGACGGAAAAGAGGTTTTTCGACTTGCAGGAGCGGATTTTTGCCGCGTCAATTGAACTGAGGACAAGGGAGGGGGCGCAGAAAAACGCCGGATTAGCCGAGGCGGACAGGCAGACAATCGGAAGGCTTGAAAAATCAGTCGAGAGGATGGCAGAACTGGAGAAAAAAGTTGTTGAAGCGGTTTCCGGCATAAAGGAAACAGAGGCGGCCGGTCCTGCGGCGGAGGAACTGCGAAAGCTGATGTGCGAAGCCGGGGAGCACGCCGGCGGGGAGTTGCTGGAAAAAATTTCGGCTCTTGAAAAAAGCCTGGAACTCCGGATGGAGGGATTGCACAATCAGGCGGCTGAGGCCGCGGAAAACGGCGGCAGAGCGATGCTTGAAAAAATCTCGATCGTTGAAAAAAATTTCGGCCTCCGCCTGGAGGAACTGGGAAAAAGGCTGGAGAAAAATTTTGAGGGGATGAGATCGGACACGGAAGCTAAATTGGATAAAGTTGTAAAATTGGCTGACGATGCCGGTGAACGGGCCGGTTCACTGGAGGGGCTCATCGCCGAATCGCGCAAAGATGCGGTCTCGGATGCTGCCAGGCTGGAAAACAGCTTCGTGCGCAGGATGGACATTATGAATTCGGCGCTCAAGGAGCTTGGCGCAGCCATGCCCGGCGTGTTAAAGGGCGCCGTTGCGGGGATGCTGAAAGAACAGACCGGCGCGTTTTTTTCGGCATTGGGCGAGTTGAAGTCGTCAATGGAGGACATTTCAAATGAAAACAGGCGCGGCAATGATGAACTGAAGGCCGCGATGGACGCCGCGCTTAAACGGATCTGCGAAACTTTTAATTCTTCCATCCTGGACGCAGAGAAGAAAATGAAGGTTGCCTCCATAAGAGCCGGCAGATGGCCCGTAATGCTTCCTAAAATAAGAACAGGATTTAAACCTGAACCCGGTTTGCAAGGCCCGGAACAGAATCAATGATTGGAAAAACCGACAATTCCCGGGCCGGACAGAAAATATTTCAACGCTTCAACTTATAAAATGGGAGAGAAGGACGTTAAAGGCAAGGATTTTTTTTCAGACCGTGCAAACGGAAAAGAAGACTCTATTTTTTCGGCACTTAAACCGCAGCCGCCCGCCCCTCCCCCCGCGCCGGCCGAAGCCAGTCGGACTCTTAAAGCTAAAATAGAGGAACCGGGGAACAAGCTTAAAAAGGTTCAGGAAATAAAGGAGTGGGAAGAAAAACAGGCGAGAAATCCCCCGTCGTCGCCGGAATCTTCCGAGATGACGGGTTTTCTCAAGGCAAAAGTCGAAGACCTGGAAAAAAAGCTTTTCAATCTGCAGGAAAAGGCGCTTGCTTCCGCCATGGAGCTCAAAAGCAGGGAGGAAGCCCAGCGCGAAGCCCGGAGGGAAAGCGAGGATATGCTCAGGACCATAAGGGCCAACCAGCATTCCGCCGAATTCGACAGGTACTTGAGGGAGCATATGGGACGGCTGGAAGACCGCCTGAAGGAGCTTGAGACGGGGTTTTCCACAAAGGAAAAAAAATTGGAGGCGGTTCTGGAAAACCGTTCGGCAAAAACAGAAAAGAAGTTTTCCGTCATTAATAATATGCTGAGTCTGGCGGCGAAGTTTTTTGCAAAGGAAAAAGACTTCAAGGCGGCACTGGAAGCCAGGCTGGCAGAGATGAAAAAGAAGCTTTCCGGCATCGATATAAAGGGATTGGAGGCTGCATTTTCCGCAAAAGAAAAGGAGTTCGAAGCGGCACTGGAAGCTAGGCTGGCGGAGATGGAGAAGAAGCTTCCCGGCATCGATATAAAGGGATTGGAGGCTGCATTCTCCGCAAAAGAAAAGGAGTTCGAAGCGGCTGCGGAGTTCTATGTGGCGGAAGCCGCGAAAAGTCTTTCACTCAGCAATATGGAGGAATGCGAGGCCGGGTTTTCCCTGAAAGAAAAGGAATTTGAGACGATTATGGAGAACCGTTTTGCGAAAACGGAAGAAAAGCTTTCAGCGCTCAATGCCGAAAAATACGAAAGGACGGCCGAGCTTACAAAAAAGTTTTTCGACAGAGCCGACGTCCTTGAATCCAGAATGCGGAAGTTCGAGCAGGATATCTCAGCGAGGCTGAACAGTCATTCCGGCGCGGTGGGCGAACAGATCCGTTGCCTTGAGGCGAAAGCCGGAATAGCCGGGGATTTCAGCCGGGCGCTTATAGAGAGAATGAATGAGATGGAATCCGGATGGACCGCGTTGACGGTTCTGCTGGGAAGGATGGAACAATTGGAGGAAAAGGTGAAGGGGCTGTCAGCCGGATCGGGTTTTGCCGGCATGATGAAGGCACGCCTGGAACAGATAGAGCGGAGACTATCCGACATTTCTTCCGGGAGGGATGCCGGTTCCTGAGAGGAAAAAACCGGTTCCGGAACGTAGAGGAAAACCTTAAAGGTCGGTTTTAGAGAAATGGCTATATATCGCAGCAGGCGCGAGGAACTGGAGAACCAGCTTAACAAGGGAGCCCTGTGGGCGGTGACCTACGGCGATTTGATGAGCTACCTGATGATTTTTTTCCTCGTCCTTTTTTCCTTCTCGATAGCCAAAACCGACAAAGCCAAAAGCAGGAAGTATGAAGAGTCGCTTGGCAACATCCAGAAGGCTTTCGGCGGCAAAGCGAACCAGAAACGCATCGACCGCGCCACGGCGCAGGAGAATGAGGAAGGTC
>JBDRGJ010000216.1:0-13080 GCA_043817835.1 bacterium | reverse complement strand
GGGCTGACGGCGGCAGACCCTGCCGGCGGGAAAATATTTTCAGGAGTGACCACCGGCACCGCCGGCAAGGTTTTTTCAAACCCGCTTGTGAACCGGGACGGTTCAGCCTCTGCGAAGGACCGGAAACAGTGCGGAGAATCTTTTTGCGAGGAGACCACCTGCAGGCCTGATTGTCAGCGCTGTAATCCTCTTGTGAAAATGAGTCCCCGGGATCTGCACAATGTGGGTGTTGACCGCATAGCCATCTGCAATCCCACGGACAAGTGTTCATCCATAGCCCGCATGATAGATCATACCCTCCTGAAGCCAAACGCCACACAGGAGGAAATAGGGAAACTCTGCAGCGAGGCCGCAAGGTATTGCTTCGCCTCGGTTTGCGTGAATCCCAGCTATGTGCCTCTTTGCTCCAGACTGCTGCAGAGGAGCGGCGTTAAGGTATGTACAGTCATAGGCTTTCCACTGGGCTCCACAACCCTCACCGTGAAGGTCATAGAAGCAAGGGACGCCATAGCCAACGGTGCCGATGAAATCGACATGGTCATAAACGTCGGGGCGCTGAAATCCGGAAACGACGCTCTTGTCCTGGAGGACATAAAGGCGGTCAGACAGGCCACCCGGGGGAAATGTCTGAAGGTGATACTTGAAACCGCCTACCTTACGAAAGAAGAGAAGACAAGGGCCTGCAGGATGTCCAGGGAAGCGGGAGCCGATTTTGTGAAGACTTCCACCGGCTTCGGGCCGGGTGGGGCCACGGCTGAAGACGTGGCGCTTATGCGGGAGGTTGTGGGGCCGTCAATGGGAGTCAAAGCTTCCGGCGGCATAAGAGACAAGGCTGCCGCAGAAGCCATGATAAAAGCCGGCGCCACAAGGATAGGAGCCAGCGCCAGCGTCTCCATTGTAACCGGGATAAAAGAGGAGAAGAAGGGCTACTGAAGAAACAGCAGGGGGAAACAGTGAAAACCGGAAAAAAAGTGCAGATGGTCTGCAATATACGCTGCGGGCATTGTGAAGCGGAGATGCATCTGGGGTCAGATGTCTTTCTGTGCGGCGGGAGACGGACGCAGAGCGCCGGGGACAGAGATTCTCACGAAGGTGGAGATGTGCGCGTGAAAACCGGGGATTCTCCCAAATATTGCGCCTGTTGCGGAGGCAGCCTGGGCAGGTTCTGCATAACCTGCGCCCGCGAAGTGGAAATGTTTTTCGACGAATGGTGGCCTTCCGAAGCTGAATGCGTGCGCATCTATTACCCTGCCAAGCATTGTCCCCGCTGCAACGCTCTGCTGGAAAATCCGGATAACGGGCCGGAAGAAGACGGGCAGGAAGATGTTTGATCCGACGCTGTTAGGATCCGCTTGTTGGAATTGCCAATATCAAGGAGAGAAAAATGTCTGAACCGAAGGAAGCGCTGGGACTTGTGGAAACAAAAGGCTTTGTCGGGATGATCGAGGCCTCTGACGCAATGGGCAAAGCGGCCAAGGTCCGCCTGATCGGCTACGAGAAAATAGGTTCCGGGCTCGTGACCACGCTGTGCCGCGGAGAAGTGGGGGCGGTCAGGGCGGCAGTGGAAGCCGGGGCGGCCGCCGCCCAGAAGGTGGGGGAGCTTGTAGCTATACATGTCATACCCAGGCCGCACGACGATCTGGACAAATATCTGGACCGCATCAGCATAAAGCTGAAAGACTGAAAGGCCGCAGTACGGATTTAAATGACATAAGGCCGCCGTATGTTTACCCGTCCTGATCTGGTTGATGTGATTGTCAGGGCCCTCCGGGGAGGCGCCCGGCAGGCGCTATCCGGGAATAACAGGCTTTTGTCCCGGGTGCCGGAGAGAGTCAGGCCCGGCAGGAGGGTGTTTGTAAGCGATTGGGAGCTCAGACGGCTGTATCGGCCGGGGGAGAGGAACATATCAGTGCCTGATGGAGTCATTATAAGCCCTCTTTCAAAGGACTGGCTTGAGTATGAAGGAATCGAAATAATTTATAGTAGGGAAAACCGATGAAAGAAAATAAAGAAAACAGGGAAGGCGAAACAGTAGAGGAAATTCTTGCCGAGCTCAACGAACTTCTCAATAGGATGCCGGCCATCCTGGCCGATATCAGCATCCCTGAGACTTCGCTGCCTGAATTCAAGGAACCCCCTGTTCCGGAGGAGCCGGCGCCATGTGACGACGTTTTCAAGGCTGAGGATGCCGGGATTGCGCAATTTCCTGAATCTCAGGTTCAGGCTGAGCCCGGCATAAGGCCGGTCGGTGAAGAACAGATAAAAGAACTTGAAATACCTGATATGGAAACCCTGGCAAAAGATTTAAAATCTTCAATCGTAGAATCCGCGGTTTCTTCAGAAACAGGGGATGTCCCACCCATGGAGGGTGCAGCCGAAAAGCCGGAATCCCTTTCTGAAGTCCGGCCTTTTGAAGAGGAAATTCAGCCGGAGGCAGCGGATCCTGGCGCAGTGCCATCAGAGGTCGAGTCGGAGGGGGCTGCAGGGGATGTTCCGCCTCAGGCGGACCTGCGTCCCCGGAGCTCTGCGGAGGGGGCTTCCGCTCAGACCGGTGAAGGCGGGGAAATTTCCGGAGCTTTTGAAACGGTTAGGTCTGGACCTTCCGAAATTCCGGCGGAAGCCGCAGAAACGGTTCAGCCGGCTGTCGGGGCGCTGTCCGAAGAAGGAGTGCATGTGGCAGGCCCGGAAGAGACCATGCGGGAGCAGGGAATTGAGCCTTTTTCATTTGACGCAGAGCAGCTCCGGCAAGACGACGGGACCCTTCACGGAGTTGCGGGTACGGTGGCCGGCCTGCCCCTGCCCGACAGCCGGCAGGCGGGCGGCCAGGGACAAAGTCCGGACAGCACTGCCAGACTCAGCCGAGATGCAGAGCAGCAAATGCTGCAGGAACATGAGATAGGGGAGCCCCAGGAGAGATCTTCCGCTGAATCCGCACAGGACGGAGATTTTTTATCTGCCGGATTTAGTCCGCAGGCGCCGGGCGGGTCATTGGAAGAAAACATCATGGGACCCGGGTCTTCCGTGGTCCCGCCTCTTGAGATAGAAAAATTTCCCTCAATGGAACTGGCCGGCGAGGCAAGGGAGACATCTCATGCGGCCGAGGAAAAAACTGTAATCATTGCGCCTCAGGAAGAGGCAACCGTAATGATGAGCCCGGAAGAAGCGCCTTCCGTGACCCAGAGGGCGTCCCTGGATGAACTTGCCTCGAAAGCTGTCCCGGAAGGAATACCGCCGGAACAGGTCAGATCGTTAGGCTTTCTTTATGCCATTGGAGAGGGGCATCTCTGTGCGGGTTTTTTGGCTGCAATAGACGATATATGCTCCAAGGCCGTTAAGAGACCGCTTTTCGTCAAAAGGGCTTTTGTCAGGGTTTTCGAGGAGGAAACGAGAGGGGCCGCGGTGGTGGACTTTTGCGCCGAGACCGCGGCCATGGGAGTGGTCTGCCTGGGAAGTATTCCCGAAGGGGCAGTGCGGGAAGTGGAAAAATCGCTGATGACAGCCAATCTGTTTTTAAAGCATGTCACGGTAGAAGAAGCCCCTCAACGTTCGAGCGCAGTGGATCTGATGGCTGATATAATACTCAGGTAGGGGAACTTGACATAATTGAATTAAATGAGAAGGATAAAAAAGATTAATGATAATTTTCTGTATTTGTCCGCAATTCTAGATTTTTTTAATCCTTCCTGAACTTATGATAAAAAAGTGGGAAATCCGTCCTGCACCGTCCAAGTCCGACAGCAACAGGCATCAATTGCTTTTTGCCGGCCAGATATCCGACGTGCATTTGCTGTTGAAAAAACTGGGCGGCTTGTGCGGCAGGCCGGAAAAGGCGGAACATCCCTACAATTTTTCCGTATATCTGATGCGGTTCACACCCAAGACCATAAGAAGGTTCTGGATGTCCTGGCCGCCATAGCCGAGAAGGATGAAGGTTCAGTGCCTGTCAGGGCCGATGAGCAGCCCCGGCAAGGCGCCGGCACCCTTCACGGAGTTACGGGTACGGCGGCCGGACAGAGTCCGGACAGCCCCGCCAGAGTCAGCCTGCCCGCCATTGAACCAGATAGCGCCGCAAAAACTATAGGACAGACGGGCAAGTGCGGCGGAGCCGACGCCGGTCCGCCAGAGGCGGGACATCCCCGGCAGCCCCCTGCGGAAAAGCCGGTTCCGGAAAAATCAAAAGCCGAGCTTTATCCCAAGCCGCAGCGCAAAACCGGATCCAGATGGTCGCTGGAACTGCCGCTGGTGCCTACATGCAGCTTTGAAACTCTGGTGGTGGGGCCGCACAACCGCTTCGCTCATGCGGCAAGCATGGCTGTGGTGGAGAATCCGGGAACCATGTACAATCCCCTGCTGCTGTTCGGAAATCCCGGCACCGGCAAAACCCATTTCCTGCATTCCATCGGCTACGGCCTTTCCTCCGTTCTGGGACAGGATAATCTTCTCATTACGGACGGCGTGAAACTTTCACGCAGCGTTCAGCTGGCGGCAAAAAAATGGGGGGTAGCCGAACTGGAGGCTGTTTTTGAGAAAGCCAAGGCCCTGATAGTGGACGATATTCATCTCATGGTCCTTGAAGATGAAAATAAAAAATATCTGTCCAAGAGGTTCAACGATTTCATGGCACAGGGCAGGCAGGTGGTTCTCACTTCTGTTTTTCCCCCAAAGGCACTGGCAAGCCTGGAAAACAGCCTTGGTTTTCAGTTGAGCCAGGGCTGGATGGTCGATCTCAAAGTGCCAAGCTCCCAGAGTTACAAGGTCATACTGAACCAGATGCTTCACGGACTGGATGTGGACCTGAACGAAAACGAGACAGCCACCATATTCTGCTCCAACCAGATGCCGCTGGGCGATGTCGCCGGAACTCTGCGCAATCTGAAGCGACTGGAAAGGCTTCCCGCAATTAAAGATAAGCAATTGGCGAATGCGGCTTTGCTGGACATGCTGCTCGGTTTTTCCGAGCAGGCCTGCGAGCCGGCGCTTTCGAAGGAGGAACTGCAGGCCGCCGAGGCGGCTTTGTCTGTCGCCGGAGGCAAATCGGGGAGGTGGGGGATTTTCTATCCCAGGGGTTCGGAAAAAACGGCGGGCTGGGTGCTTCATTCCGCGGCGGAAAGAGCTGCGGAACTAGGCATGAAAACAGGCTGGAAGGAGGTCTTCAAAAAGGAATACGGTCAGGACGAACTTTATGGCGTCCCGTTTAAAATAGCAGAGTACAGCGATACTGCGAAGGCAGCCGGAGTGATAGTTGTCGGCCCACATCCAAGTTCGGGCCTGGGCGCGCAGGAAGCCGAGTTCAGGCAGGTGACCGCCAAATTTCTCGAAAGCATGCTCATTAAATGCGGTTGGATAGGGCATTCACAGATAAAATCGCAATCCGCATATACAAGACTGCTGATGGACCTGTTGTGATAAGCGGGATAACCGGCCGTTAAGGGCGGGGTAAAAGGATTTTATGGTCGAACTGACAGCTCTTGCAGCCACCTCAGCGGCTTTGGCATTGGGGGCTTTCTGGTATCTCAAGTTCAGCAGGGTGCTTCCTCTGGAAAAGGCGCTGATGCTTAAAGAGAAGGAATCCGTGCGTCTGGCCGACTTTGCCGGACAGCTTTCCGAGACCCTGCGGGTTCCCGATTCCAGAGATTATCTTCTGGACATCTCGCAGCAGGCTCTGGCCCGTTTTCATAAGCTTTTTCCAGGCTGCATCCTGTGGCTGTTTGAAAAAGAGGCGGTTGCCGGCGGCTGGAAACTGATAAGCCAGGCCGGGACTGGCAGCCGGACCGGGACAGTGACCTCCAGAAATATTTATGCCAGTGGATTGCTGGACACGGGAATGCTTTCAGGGGAAATGAGGCTTATGGCCCTTTCCCAGGATGACAAAGATTCCGTGGCAGCTTCACTTACGGTCTGCGGAATGAGAACAGCCATGATTATTCCCTGCATGAGGGAAAGGGACACCTGCGGAAGGATCCTGGTTTTAGCCGGTTCATCCGACGCCAATCTGGAGCAGGCCGGGCCGTATCTTGACATCCTGTCCAGGCACATCATCCATCTGCATATGATGGCCCGGGAAATACTTCATCTCAGAAAGGACGCCTCAAGGCTGATTGAAGAACTTGACGCGGCTATGCAGGAACTCAATTCCGCAGGCACGCGGCTTATACAGAGGGCCAGAGAACGCAAAGCCCTATACGAAGTTGTTTCCACGATAACATCAAACCCATATAGCCCTCAGTCGGCCAGTTCGTCCGTGCTTGCAATACTGGCCAAGATAATGGAAGCTGACGTGGCGGCCTGCCTGCTTTTTGACGATGAGAAGAAGGCGCTCGTCACACAGACAGGTGCATACGGAGTGGGAAAAGATACCACCCTGTGCTACAGCGTGCCTTTGACCAACACTAAGTCATCATCAGTACGCACTTTTTTATCCAGAAAGCCTTTCATGACGGGCGATGCACAGAGCGATTCCGAGGTCATATCCCACTATGCCAAGCTGTGGAACATACACTCGCTCATGGTGGTCGCCATAGTGCTGCATGATAAAACGATAGGGATCATAAGGGTGGGCAGTGCCAAAATCAATTTCTTCACTCAGGACCAACTGGAGTTCCTGTGCCTGATAGCCGAAGAGCTTTCCGTTATAATAGAAGCAATAAACCTTTACGATAAGCTGGCCAGCGCCGCAGATGAACTGGCTCAGCTCAACCGGCTTAAGGACGAGTTCGTCTCCACCGTCAGCCATGAACTGAAGACCCCTCTCACGGCCATACGCGGCTTCATTTCAGTGCTGCTCAGCGGAGACGCGGGCGCGATTAGCGACCAGCAGAGGAAGTTCCTCAGCATAGCCGATCAGGCCGTCACCCGTCTTAACCATCTCATCTCCGACCTTCTGGACCTTTCCCGCCTGGACGGCAAGGTGGTTATGGAATTCAAACCCGTTTCAATAGGAAAACTTCTGGAGAGAGCGGTGGAAAGCTTCACTTTTCAGGCGCAGGAAAAAAACATCCATCTTTCCCTGGAGCTCAATGCTCCGCTGCCGGGCGTCAACGGCGACGCCCGGTGGATAGAACAGGTCATAGACAACCTCGTAAGCAACTCGGTCAAGTTTACCAGCCAGGATGGCAGGATAATTCTTTCCTGCGAAAGCAAGGGGGACATTGTGGTGGTCTGTGTATCGGACACAGGTCCAGGCATAAAGCCTGAAGAACAGGAACAAATTTTTTACAAGTTCTACAGGGGCAGCAACAACTCCGGCACGCAACCCGGCACCGGACTGGGCCTGGCTATATCCAAATCCATAATAGAGAGACATGGCGGTAAAATATGGGTAAAATCAGTTCAAGGCGAAGGCGCGAAATTCTATTTCGCGCTTCCTGTAGCGGCAAGAGTTAAGCGGTGAAAGCAGCGGCAGTTTTCACAGTTAAATTTGCAACTTAAAAATGGAGGTTCAAAAATGAAAATGAGGACAGCGGTAAATCTGTTGCTTCTGGGATGTCTCGCGGTGCTGCCCGGATGCAGGGGAGGGCTCGGTTCGGCGGTGGAAAAGGGGGAACTGGCTCCGAAGTTCGAGGACACCAAGGTGGACAAAAAATACCTGTGGGTGCGCGGTCTGGCTGCGTCCAATCCAGAGCATACCACCAAAATGCAGAAGCGGGCCATGTCAAGGGAGGCCGCCATTGCAAACGCCTATCAGCGTTCGGTGGAATATGTTAAGGGAGCCGGCGTCATAGCCAATGTGCGCGTACAGGATGCCATTTCAAGAGATTCGACGATAGAGACCAGAGTCAATGGCCTGGTGCGCGGAGGGGAAATATTTTCCTCGGAGTACACCAATGACGACGGCTGCACAGTCATCCTGAGGATTCCCAGGGAAAGCTTCAAGACGATGAACATCGAATTTCCCGAGACGGCGGGGAATTAATCCATGAAAAAGGCTTTCTTTCGACCTCGACCTCCGGTCGTACCGTCACGGGAGCCCCGGGCTCATCAAACGGTGCTGGTCGCACCGCAACAAAGGCCTCTGGCCCGCAATGCGGTGCTGGCGCTGTTAGCGGCCTGCGCCGTCATGTCAGCCTGCTCCGGCCACTTAAAGGTCGGGCCGGGGTGGGAGGGGGAAACCGTCACGGCTGAGGGAATGGTTCCCTACGATGCCAAAGACGTATCCGCTACCAAGGCGTCCGCTCTGGCGGCGGCCCAGCGGCATGCAGTGGAGCAGGTTGTGGGCGTTTTCGTATCAGGGCAGACCCAGGTTCAGCAGGCCACGGCCATACAGCAGAAGGTTCTTGCCAGGACACAGGGTTTCATACGCCGCTATGAAATCCTAAGGGAAGGCCGGGACGGGGAGTACTGGAAGACCAAAATAAAGGCGGTTGTTCTGGTTCAGGATATAGGCACGCTTCTCAACGAACTGAAACTCGTCGAGAGGCCCAGAAATGCCGTTAAAGCCCTGGTCCTTCTGAGGGAAACCGTGCAGAACAACCCGGCGGAAGGAGGCAGCGCCTACCAGGGCGTTTTGCGGGCTTTGGGGAAAAAGCCTGCAGTTACCCTGATTGAAAAACCGTCCGGGTACAGATTGGACTTTCAGGATGATCGCGGTCCGTTCGAACTGGCCCGACAGCTGGGAGCCGGAGTACTGGTGACCGGAACAGCCGACGCCTACAGGATAGAAGGCGTCAGTCAGCTGGGGGCAGGCTTCGTCCCCTACAGAGCCAGGGCTGCCCTGAAGGCGGTAAACGTTGCCAACAGCCAGCTGCTGGCAGAGTCTTCCAGGGAGGCCAGCGGCATAGATCCCGTGGAAGACATATCCGCCCAGAAGGCTCTGGCCGCTGCAGGAGAGCTTTCCGGACAGGACCTGGCCCAGCTTCTGGAACGGTCTCTGAAATCCGGGATGGCAGTAACCGTCAATGTCCTTTCGCTCAAGGGCATAGACCAGCTCAAGAAGTTGGAAGATGTGCTGCGCGGCATCGGAGGGGTTCAGGAAGTGATCCTCAACCGGTTTATGCGCGGCGACGCCGAGATAAGTGTTTATGCCGGCAGTCTAAGCGGTGAGGAGATGGCTGCCTCGGTTCTGCGCGCCAAGCCGTTCCCGATAGATACGCAGAGCGTAAGTCAGTTTGAGGTGACTTTCCAGGTCGCCGAGTAGGCAAACTCCGCCCTTTTCCGCACTGCAAACCTGGTGGAACCAGTCAATCAGTGCGGCAGACAGGGCGGTCTGCCTGTCAGACCCGGGAAGACTGCGGAGGTGCACGCAGTCTTCGCTGCCAACGGTCTTGTTCCCCGGTTACCGGGAATAAGATGGTTTCTTTATGCTATCAAAAATATGGAGCTTCGGAGTAAGGGGGATAGAAGGTTTTCCCGTGAGCGTTGAGGTGGACATCGCCGCCGGGCTGCCCACCTATGCCACCGTGGGCCTGCCCGATGCAGAAGTGAGGGAGTCCAAAGAAAGAGTCACGGCTGCCGTAAGGAACTCCGGCTTCGATTTTCCTTTGAAAAGGATAACAGTGAATCTGGGTCCGGCGGAACTGAAAAAAGGAGGCACGCATTTCGACCTCCCCATAGCCGTCGGCATAATGGCGGCATCCGGACAGCTTTCGAAAAAGGCTGTTTCCGCGCTTCAGGACACGGCACTGGCCGGAGAATTGGCTCTTGACGGGACTCTGCGGCCTGTGGCCGGGATACTGCCCATGATGCTGGCCGCAAAGGCCGCAGGAACGGCCAGATTTATAATTCCGGTCGAGAACACCGGAGAGGCCGGCGCATCAGGGATGAAAGCTTTCACCGTGGCCGATATGCGTTCGCTGGTGCTTCACCTGGAAGGAAAATCCGGGCTGGATGAATGCCTGCCGGGGGAAATCGAAGAAGAGACGGATTTTTCCTGCGGGGATTTTTCTGAGGTGAAAAGCCAGGCTGTTGCCAAGAGGGCTCTTGAGATAGCGGCGACAGGAGGCCACAACGTTCTTCTTATCGGCCCTCCAGGAACGGGCAAATCAATGCTGGCCAGGCGCTTCGCTTCCATACTCCCCGGCATGGAGATGGAGGAGGCTCTTGAGGTGGCCCGGATATATTCCGTCTGCGGCATGGGACGCCGGGCAGCCTGCCGGGGCAGGCTGTCTTCGAGGAGACCTTTCAGGGACCCGCATCATACGGTTTCTGACATAGCTCTTTCCGGCGGAGGAAGTTCTCCCAGACCGGGGGAGGTTTCTCTTTCGCACAACGGGGTCCTTTTTCTGGACGAGCTGCCTGAATTTTCCAGAAGCAGCCTGGAAGTCCTGCGCCAGCCGCTTGAATCTTTCAGGGTTACGGTAACCAGAGTCAAGGAAACGGTGATATATCCGGCCAGGTTCACCCTCATAGCCGCGATGAACCCGTGTCCGTGCGGTTACCTGGGACACCCCGAAAAACAGTGTTCCTGCATGCCCCTGCAGGTGCACAAGTACAGGTCAAAGATTTCAGGACCGCTTCTGGACCGCATCGATATACACGTGCAGCTTGCGCCGGTGGGATACGCCGACTGGGCCGGGTCCGCTTCCGGAGAGGCTTCTGCGGCGATAAGCGGCAGGGTGATTTCGGCCAGGGAAATACAGAAACGGCGTTTTAAGAATTCCGCGACCCCGGCCAACGCCTTCATGGAGACAGGAGAAATGAGGAGATTCTGCCGCATTCCAGCCGACGGAGGAGAGATCCTGGAATCGGCCATGAACAGCCTGGGACTTTCCGCCAGAAGCCTCGATAAGGTGCTCAAGGTGGCAAGAAGCATAGCTGACCTGGAGGAAGCGGCGGAAATAAGAAAGGAGCATATAATCGAAGCCGTGCAATATCGCTGTCTGGACAGGAGTCATGCGCACAATTTAAGATAATGAAATCCCAAAATTCAAATTCCAGGCATCAAATTGCAAATTACGGTTTTTATTATTATCACCGGGGTTTGTGATTTGGCGCGTGTAATTTTAAATTTATCCGGTGAATAGGGGAGGAATGATGAAAATCGCGGCATGTGTCATATCACTGTCGGTGGTGTGCGTAATATGCAGGCCTCTGGCTGCACTCGAAAAAAAGACCCCGGCCCCAGGCTCATATGACGATGCCGTCGATAAAGCTCCGTCGAAGGCGGGGGGGGCATCGGTGACAGAGTCGGATATGCGGGATACCGCCGGCTTTACTGCTTTCAAAAGACATACCATTGAGCGAGGGGACACCTTATGGTCCCTGGCGCGCAGGTATTATAGCGACCCGTACAAGTGGAGGAAAATATACGAGGCCAACATTTCCCTGATAAGCGATCCTCATTGGATATATCCGCCCAACGAAATAACCATACCGGATATTACCGAAGAGGTTAAACCGGAATTTGTGTCTGAAAAAAAAGAACCTGAAGTGACACGGGCGACAAAGCCGGTTGAATCAGTTTCTGTGCCGCCGGAGGCTGAACCGGAACAGCCTTTCCAGCCCCAGCCTGTCACGGAGCCGGTATCAAAATCAGAATCGCCGTCCTTTTCACCTGTATCTGTCGTCAAAGATATGGTTCCTCCTGACATTTCGGCAGAAATGCCGACGGATGCAAAAGGCGGATATCCTTCCCTGGTTACGGTGGTTGTCCCGATTGACTGGAGGGAAGACGGCTCCGTTATATTTACGGGGGGGGTAAAGGATTTAGAGCGGCTGGCTGTTAAAGGCGAAAGCGTAAGACTCGGATTATATTCCGGAGTAACCGCGAAGAAAGGCGACATTTTTAAAGTTTATAAGCGCGGCACGACGCTGAAGAATAAAGCCGGAAAAAAAGTCGGACTGGAGATTCAAAAGTCCGCTGTCCTGAGGGTGACGGCAGTGGAAAAGGAATTTGTGGAAGCCGAGATCCTGGAAATGAACAGCGCGGTGGAAATGAGAGATGTTGTAAAGAAGGATTAAAAACAGGAAATTGCAAAATTAAGAAAGATTGAGAAAAATTAATGGAGTTTTCTGATATTGTTTGGTTTTTTTGCAATTTTCATAATTGCAGCATATCAGGTCGAAGAATATGAAAAAATTTATTTTTCTGGTGATAATCCTGACGGCGGCAGCTTTGTGGGCGTGGGATCATTACAGCTCCAAAGATCTTTTGAATTGGTCGCAGAATAAGGCGGATTCGCCGCTTTCTGAAAAAATCGATTATTACGTCGGGATGTATCACTATGCGAAAAATGAAAATGGCATGGCTGCGGAGGCTTTCAGCCAGCTGCTTACAGGTCACGCCACCAGCCAGTACGCCCCGGAAGCCCTTTTCAAGAGGGGGCAGGCTTACCGCAACATGAGGCAGTATGACAGGGCATTGGAGGATTTCAGCAGGTTTCTGAAACTTTATCCCGAACATAAGGACGCCGTCATTGCCAGGCGCAATGAGGAGACGCTGAAATACAGATAGGCGGCTTTTCTGAAAATAATGACAGCTGAAAAAAACAGGACGGTTCAGTTCCCGGCCTTCGCCACTCTGGTGAAATCCAGGCTGGCTGCCAAGAAAATTTCGCTCAGGGAACTCTGCCGCAGGGCCGGCATGGACGCTTCCCTCCTTTCCAAGGTCCTGTCCGGAAAACGCAACCCGCCCTGGGAGAATTACGTTCTGGACAGGCTTGCCGTTGCCATGGAGGTCAGCCCTGCCGAGGTCTTCGTATGCGCCGGGCGGATTCCGGTGGAATGGAGCCGTCTCCAGGAAGACCGGCTTCTTTTTAACAGCGTGAATCTACTGGTAAGGAATCCGGGCCGTCATCCGGCATTGCCTGACACGGTAAAATCGCCTGCCCCGCCGGCTGAAGGAACCGGCTATGCCGACAGGCATAGCCAGCTTGCCGAAGAATTGCTGTAGATTACGGCAACTGCTCAGGCGGATAGGCTGTAGGCAGTTAGCCTGTCCGGCGAAAAACAAGGTAAATAGCCTGTAGGCCGGTAGACTATTAGGTAAGAAGCAGAGACATAACAGACTAACCTGAAAGTTGCAGTTGACTGCAACTTTCACCCCATAGGGGCCGCCCTTTTCCGACGGTAAACTACGCCGGTCCATGCAAAGTGCCCGATGAACAAAAATATACGTTCAAGAATGGCTGTCGGACGTAAAAGGGC
>JBDRGJ010000215.1:0-4120 GCA_043817835.1 bacterium | reverse complement strand
ACCCTCCGGTAAAGCCGCCTTATGGATGCATCATCATCCACAGCAAGGATTGTTTTTTGTTTCATTCCGAAATCAAAAGTCTATGCCGTCCATTTTACAATAAATAGCGAGAATTTGATTTTGGCGGCAGTTTTAGACAGTATTGCCCCCACCTGCGCAGGGATTTCAGGGATGTTTCTCCCGCACGTGCAAGGATAACATTTTTTTCAGCCAATCCCCCCGTCGATATTACTCACGTAAGCGGAAAACAGCATGGTTTACGCGCAATCGAATATATAAAAAAGCAGGGCTGCCTTTTTGGGGCAGGGTGAAAGAGGCAGCCCTGTTGTCTTCACTATAGTCTTAATTAAACCGACTGTCACCGCATGCAGGTTGAAGCGGCGTCCAAAACAGAAGGACCTGTTATGGCCGGCTTCGCTGTGGATTTACTTTAGATGTTTCTTCTCTTCCCGTCCACCTGAAAATTACGCGGCTCTGAAGTAAGCACCCGGCCGTTTTTGGTCCATGCCCTGACCTCGGCCTGGTGACGCCCTCCCGCATAGCCTGACCAGTCATACCACCAGTAGCCCACCGAATGCCGGCAGGCCTGCCATGGACCGTCATTGAGAGAGATTTCCACCCGCTGCATATCGCCTGTCGCGCCTATACGGAATGTGTAGTGCGGCGAGGTAATCTTCTCATCATGTTGCGGGTGATCCAACACAACACAGCCCTTGCGGGTCTTTGCCGTCTCGCCGGTCTCAGGTGTCGCGGTCTTTCTTTTGCTTCCTGGTCTTAACAGTTCGGTTATTACCATTTTTTTGTGACCTCCCTGGAATTATCATACACAAATCTTTTCGACGGGCGGCAGAGAAAAAAGACAACTCTATAAGGCTATGCTGCCAGACGCTGGTTCGCCAGATTCGTCAGATGTTCTGCCAGCGCCGGGTTCATTTTGAGCAGACCTTGGATGTCTGAACAGGCAACGCGGAATATCCTGCTATCCTCGCTGGCCACCGCGCTTGCCCTTCGGATGCCGTTATGCAATAAGGCGATCTCACCGAAGATATCGCCCGGGCCGAGCGTGACCAGATGAACCACAGCCGGGCCCATCGGCCTGGTGATCGCGACCTTCCCCGAGCAAATGATATAGATGTCCCTGGATTTCTCGCCCTTGCGAACGATATGTGATTTCCGGGGATAGGCATAGAGGCCGCTGTCGGAGAACAGCTTCTCGATGTCACGAACGCTTATGTTCCACTTCTCAAGTTTAAGCGCATGCTGAATCAGCCCGGACACCGTATCGTCAAGCGGATATTTCTCAGTCATGTTCTGATTCAGTGCGCCTTTTTATCTCGATGTTGACCTGCCTGGTTTCCACCTCGTCCCTGCTTTTTGCATGAACCGGGATGTCCAGCACGCCGTCGGTAAGGGCGAACCTCATTGAGAAGGTGCCGTCACCCTTCTTTTGATTCGGGCGGGTTCAGATGTGGCGGACAGGTCTTCAGCGCCTTGTGAAGCAGGGCTGAAAGCACGGCAGGTTTGACCGGCTTTTCCAGGAAATCAACGACATTGGACTCCTGTCTTATCATTGCCGGAGTGGAACGATCCATGCAATGACCGGTAATAACAATTATTGGGATCTCGGAGGTTTCCTCTTCCTGCAGTCTGCGCAATATCTCGTAACCGCCGCAGTGCGGAAGCATTAGGTCCAGAATTATGAGGTCCGGCATCACTTCCTGCGCCTTTTTCAGCGCCTCCCCGCCGTCCGAGACTTTCTCAACCCTGAACCCCTCCTTCTTTACCACGAATTCCAACAGCTCCCTGACGGCATCGTCGTCATCCACTATGAGGACGAGCTTTTCTTTGGGATCAGATGAATTACTGTTTTCTGCCATTTCGCGACACCGATAATATCTCTTCTATTGTGCAATCAAATAATTTAGCCGAACTTGCAAGTTCTTTCAATCGTTCTTCCATTTTGTCCTTTGCAAACTTGGATTTAAAATCAAGAATATACACAGGCTTTTTCTGATCCTGAACACTGAAAGTTCCAAGCTTTTTAAGGGCATCAAAAGCATTCAGCCGTGTATTTACGTTTGCCGTATCGATGAACTTGACGGATATCCTGTAATGAAACGGTCCCGCTCCGGCACTGGAGTTCGAACTTGCCGATGACTTGTTATCAGCTATATTTTCCATATGTCGGAATTCCTTTTAAATTCCCACAAGATTATAAGAGCAGGGAAATGTCAGACAAGACACAGCAATCCCATTATTGTGACGACATCGGTTCCGGAAAAATTATCGCAGATTTGTGCCCCCTGCAGCAATGATTATTGTATCATTTTTATCATCTTAAATTCGCAAGGTTTCAGAAGGAGATTCAGGAAGCGGAACAGTAACTGAGCGTCTTTTCCTACGGGATGACTGACACCGCTAATTTCAGGGCTGAAAGCCGGTAATTAGGAAAAGGAACCTTTTTATATGAAAAGATGGTTCCTTTTTACGGGATGGGGTTTTATATCAGTTTATTGTCCGAAATAAGCTTCCTCAGTTCGTCCATGGTGGGTTTGATGAACCAAGGTTTGTCAACGGATTTCATGGCGCTGTCTATATCCTTGAGGCCGCTGCCGGTTATAAGCAGGACCACAGACTCCCCGTCCTTGACCTGCCCGGCTTTAACGGCTTTCTTGAGCCCGGCATAAGAAGCGGCAGCCGCAGGCTCGGGAAACACATTAGCCCCCCTGGCCACTTCCGGGATGGCGGAGATTATCTCCTGATCCGTA
The DNA here is from genome assembly GCA_043817835.1 of bacterium. Classification (GTDB taxonomy): domain Bacteria; phylum Elusimicrobiota; class Elusimicrobia; order Elusimicrobiales; family CAZFMJ01; genus JBDRGJ01. The sequence goes on along the minus strand of JBDRGJ010000215.1, from coordinate 1,352 downwards.
ACCGACACGGCAAAGCCGCCGGATTCCTTTATGGCCTGGACAGCCGCTGCTCCGTCTCTGGGCAGGCTGACCGATATGCTGTCGGCCACGGTTTTTCCGCTGACGGGCCGTATCTCCCCGTCGCCTTCCAGGGCCAGTTTTATAGCGTTGCTGTTTTCCGCCTGCACCGCAACAAGCTGGGGAAGCTTCTCTATTATGCCCAGCTTGTTGAAATCCCTGAATCCCTTCCAGATACCGCTGATGATGTTGCCATCGCCCACCGGCACAAAGACCTTGTCCGGAGCCTCCCAGTCCATCTGCTCGCAGATCTCGAAAGAGCAGGTCTTCTTGCCTTCCCTGGTGAAGGGGTTGTAGCCGGTATTGCGGTTGTACCAGCCATACTCAGTTGAAGCTTTTACGCAGAGGTCGAAAGCGTCGTCATATGTCCCTTTGACGGTTATGACCACGGCTCCGAAAACCAGAAGCTGGGCTATTTTGGGAGCCGGGGCTGTTACAGGCACGAAAATAACGGTCTTGACGTCTATGCTTCCTGTCAGGCATGCCAGGGAAGACGCGGCGTTTCCGGTTGAAGCCGCGGTTATCACCTTTTGCTTGAGCTCCAGCGCCCGGGCTACGGCGACGGCGCTGGCCCCGTCCTTGAAGGAAGCCGAAGGATTTCGTCCCTCGTCCTTTATATGGAGATTGGACAGCCCCAGATTCTGGCCGAGTTTCTCCGCTTTGTAGAGCGGAGTCCAGCCCACATGCACAGGAGGGACGTTTTTTATGCTGGCGACCGGAAGTATATCCAGGTAGCGCCAGATGCTCTTGTCCGGATTCTCCTCCAGGCTCTTATACGTGAGCCTCTTCTTGATGAGGTTGTAGTCGTAGACGACCTGCAGATTGCCTTCGCAGGTGAGACATGTGTAATTGGTCTCGCTTATCTTGTGTTCCTTCCCGCACCTTATGCACTGCAGCGCCTTTACCTTTCTCATAGCGGATATTCTATTAAAGCGGTTATGTTAATTCAAACTGATGACTTTCTGACAGCAGATTTCAGGGCATAAGCGAATCTTTCCAGTTTTTCCGTATTTTTAAGGAGAGCTTCTATCAATTCCACGGAGACTTCCACCTGTAATCCCTTGTTTAAGGGCCTGTTTACTATATTCCTTCGGGAGACCCCCGGCAGATATTCGCACGGCTCCTCATTTTTAAAGCCTGAAGCGGAAAGTGCTTCGGACGCCGCCCTGCGCAAAACAGCGTTGCCTCCTCCCACGCATACGGTTTCGCCGGCTGCAAGCTGTCCGTGGATGGAAACGCCGATGACCGATGAGCGGGCAAGGGCAATGGCCTCGGCAGCGTCGAACCGGGTGGAG
>JBDRGJ010000214.1:0-2338 GCA_043817835.1 bacterium | reverse complement strand
CATCCATCTGCCTGAATACCGCCGCGCCTACCTCAAAAACATCCTCGCCTTTATAGAGTTCCGCCGCCGAAACTTTTGTGGGACATGCGTCGTAGTTGAATTCTTTCTCCGCCGAGTTGACATGATTATACTTGTCCGCCGCGTAAACCGTCAGCTTGTAATAGCTTCCCGATATCATATTTGTCGAAGTTAAGGCGTCGTAGCTCCAGTTTATGGTGTTCGTGCTCTGGGGGAGATCAACGTTAACCACGGTGTTGGAGTCCGCCACCCAGTCCGCTCCGTTCCAGTACGTTTCATTTCCGGGCCAGTCCCGTTGAAAAATTCGCAGTTTTATGGACGTGATTTCGGAGGAATCCGCCGCCATGCCGGCTATGGCAGGCGTGGAAATGAGAACCGGGCCGGGCCAGTTTGAAATAGAAATTACCGGCGGCATTTGATCGACGATAAAACTTAAGGTTTCGCCTCCCGGGCCGGTACCGACCCGATCGGACCCTCCCACTCCAACGACAAAATCACAATCCTGCCCGTGCGAGAAATCCACATAATCCAGCAGGTCATGATTTATATCAAAATTTGCGACAGTGCCGATGTCCGCGTTGCAAACATACCATGTAGTGCCTTTGAGGTACCATTCGTAGTTCCACGCGCTGCAATACTGTCCGCTGATAGTGCAATACTGTCCGCTGATAGAAGAAGACGCCACGGGAATGCCGAATAAGTCATGATGGAACTGGCAGGGAGCGGCCGCGAATAGACTGACAGTAACAACCCCCACTTTGGATTCAGTATCAACAACACTGCCGGTGATGGTTAAATCCGCTGTGGAAATTACAACACCATCCTCCGGCTTGGTCAAAGTAATTGTGGCCGGAGTATTATCAACATAAAAATTCTTTGAAAATTCGTAGGACCGCTCATGGGAGCTCACGTCCCCTTTTGCAGTAAAACGCACTTTCACGCTGTGCGCGCCAGGCCCAGTTGAGATGGAAAACCCGAATGGGATATAACCGCCGCAGGGCCAAGTTGTAAGCTGTCCATCAATATAAATTTCACAGCGGTCTCCCGTAACATGCAACGGCTCACAAGCGCAGGCAGCGCAAGTGGATACAATAACCTCCCCGACCACGTCCCTGAAGGTATAATAGTTGTCTGGGCCCAGCCTCCAATTATCGCCTATAGTGGGCCAACTGTACTCGCAAGCCTGTGCAGACGAGTTTTCCGGCAACAGGAAATGCCCGGCAAAAAACAAGGCGCAACCGACCGTAAGTTTCATGGCAAATCCGCGCACATTCATATTGCCCCCGACAAACTTTTCTTTCCTGCGAATATATCTATCCAATCAGTACAAACACACGTTTTAAGGTCGGTGCAGGTTGCCCCACGGCAAAATGACCTTGTTATGGGGCAGACCTTTTAATTTTTTAAGGCACTCCTGTATATGCTTATAATCATACGCATTTTCCGGCATTTTTTTGGTTCCAGTATAATTCTTAAGCACTTCTGCCCATCTTGCGTCTGTAGTGAAGTTCTTCAACAGCTCTTCTATCGGCGCAACCGCGCCCTTATCGCCGAATTCGGCAAGAAATTCCGCCGCCCACACAGCATCTGTTTCGCTCCCCCCCCCCTCGCTTTTCGGTTTCAGCCATTTGATTATATGAGGAATGGCTTTTTTTTCGTTCATTATGAGCAAAATCCCGCCGGCGGTTCGACGCGATGCGCCGATGTATGACCTATCATCTAATAATTTAAGCAGCCGGGGTGTAAGCATGGGTTGTATTCTCGCTTTGGTGGCAGGATTTTTTAGCAAACCGGAAAATTCCCCCAGGGCCGTTACCTGGAAGAAAGAGTCCGGCTGGCTTTCGTCCAGTATCTTGAACAGCATTCCTATCGCCCGCGGGTCCTTGGACTTTCCTAACGCGCGGACCGCGTTGAGGTTTATGCCGATGTCATTATTGGTTTTGGGCTTCCGGTCCATCAGGCCGGACAAAATCTCCGCGTCGTCCATCCCGGCGTACCCAACGCTTACCATCACGCTTTGCAGGACCTCGCCCGGCATATTCTTGTCTTTCGCCGCCTTCGCCAGCGTTTCTCGGGCTTTCCCCTCCTTCCTGGCCGGTTTCATAAGGGATTCCGCCGCCAGCCGCCTGACCTCCTTATGCTCCCCGGCGTCCAGGAGCGCGTCGGAATAGAGGCCGATTTCTTCGTCCCGGCTTATTTTCTTCCACGTAAACTTCCGCCCGGCGCGGTTAATCAGAAGGTACCTGGTTCTCCAGTCCAGGGATTTGTCCCGCGCCGCTTTGACCAGTTCCCGATCCACATCAAGGGCATTAATATCCCC
>JBDRGJ010000213.1:0-2028 GCA_043817835.1 bacterium | reverse complement strand
GGAGAACGCTCTGGTTTCCGACGGGTATGCCCGCGTCGGCCAGTTTTATGCAGGCTGCGCCGGCTTGCTGCGTCATCTCTTTCGGATGGTTAAAGTGCGTATTGATATATATCGGATGATGTTTTTTCAGCATGGACACCAGGGAATCCGTTATGCGCATCGGCATGACTACCGGAGTCCTTGTGCCTATGCGTATGATTTCGACAGTGGGGATTTCACGCAACTGCTTTATTATCCAATCCAGTTCGGTGTCCGGAAGAGTGAGGGGATCTCCTCCCGAGATAAGCACGTCGCGTATCCCGGCATTTTTCCGTATGTATTCAATGGCCTTGTTCAGATTGTCCTTGGGAAGATGGACGTCCTCAAATCCCACCATGCGGCGCCTTGTGCAGTGGCGGCAGTTCATGGAACACATATTGGTGACAAGCAGGAGCACCCGGTCGGGGTATCTGTGCGTGAGTCCCGGGACCGGTGAATCCACGTCTTCGCGCAGGGGGTCGTCCAGGTCGGAGATGTCGTCCTTAAGTTCTGCTATCAGGGGCACGGCCTGCATGCGCACGGGACAGTTCCTGTCGGTCTTGTCCATCGCAGCCGCATAGTATGGAGTTATGGCCATGCGGAATTTTTTCAGGCAGCGCTTAAGGTCCTCCATGTCCTGGGTGTCCAGTTCAAGTATTTTGCCAAGAGTATCCGTATCCTTTATGACGTTGCGCAGCTGCCAGCGCCAGTCGTTCCAGTCTGACTCTATTACTTCCTTGAAAAGAGGTATGCGCTTATATTCAACCTTCTGGTGGTTTTTCATATTTTTCCTCCCATCATGCCAAAAATTCCCCGTGTTGTTTCAAACAGAAATTTAAAACCTGCCGAGGTTGTCTGCGATATGCAGCTTTGCCCCGGTGTTCTTTATCACTTCACCGACGGCCGTGTCTTCTGCTATTTCCTCAAGCACCAATCCCTTAGCGGTCACCCTCATGAAAGCCATATCAGTGACTATCAGGTCCACCTCCCCTTTTGCCGTCAAAGGGAGGGTGCACCTTTTGAGAATTTTGGGAGCGCTGTTTTTGCTGACGTGTTCCATGGCAATTATGACCTTTTTGGAGCCCGCAACAAGGTCCATGGCTCCGCCCATACCCGGAACAAGTTTGCCGGGTATCATGTAATTTGCGAGATTGCCTTTTTCGTCCACTTCAAACGCGCCAAGCACCGTATAATCCAGGTGACCGCCGCGTATGATGGAAAATGACATGGCAGAATCAAAAAAACAGGCGCCCGGTACGATTGAGACCGGCGCTCCACCGGGATTAACCAGCTCCGGACTTTCCGTTCCTGCGGCCGGAGCGGGCCCAAGTCCGATAAAGCCGTTTTCCGAATGCAGAAGTATGCCTTTATTTTCAGGGATGAAATCAGCCACCAGGGTAGGTATCCCTATGCCTAAATTAACAATGGAATCATCCGGTATTTCCCGCGCTATGCGCCTGGCTATCCTTTCTCTTTTAACATTCCTGGAATCAGCCATGATGATTTAAAACGATAGCATCCACAAAAACGCCCGGCAGAGTTATTTTTTCCGGGTCGAGTTCTCCCGGTTCGACAATTTTTTCCGTTTCAAGCATGGTGTAATCAGCAGCCATTGCCATGACCGGATTAAAATTTTTGGATGATTTTGCCATAAAGGCATTGCCGTATCTGTCGCAGATATTCGCCTTTACAACGGCGAAATCGGCGCCGAGAGGTTTTTCAAGAAGGTATTCTTTGCCGTCTACAGTTAATTTTTCCTTCCCTTTTTCAATTTCAGTGGCAATGCCCGTCGGAGTAAGAACTCCGCCGAGGCCGGCCCCTTTCGCCCGCAATCTTTCGGCAAATGTTCCCTGGGGGACCAACTCCACCTGTATTTCTCCGGAATTCATTTTTTTGCCCAAAATAGGGTTGATTCCGATGTAGGAACCTATGAATTTTGAGACCCTGCCATGAGAAATGAGGTTTATGATGCCTGTCTCGCTTCTTTCCGTGTCATTGGATATTATCGTC
>JBDRGJ010000212.1:0-3280 GCA_043817835.1 bacterium | reverse complement strand
ACAAAGGATGTTTCAACCTGTTTGTCTGATTATGTTTGTAGAAATAGTGCGCTCATGCTGGGCATATACTTGACTGCCAAAGATGTCTGCCTATAGAATAATTCATCCTTTAATAAAGAAGGAAAGCTTTAATACAGGCATACGAGCCTGAAAGGTAAGTAATGGAAAAATCATTCAAACAAAAAGTGCTGGATGCCGCCAATTCGCTTCTTAGCACAGCTAATCTAATAATAATGAAGCAATCAGATCTTGATAGGCTGGAGAAAGCCGGTCTGTTTTCAAAGCCTTCTTTCAGCAGAACCCCTCTTCCTGAAAAGGCTCAGAGCTATTTGCGGGCCGACAATCCGAGGCTTAAAGAACTGCAACAAAGATACAGTTCTTCACCGCATCCCGTGACGGTTACCACAAAGTGGAACGACTCCCTTGTAAGCACGATTGATCTACAATATTTTCGCGGGGACAATCCTTTTATATGGCAATTCCGGGACGGAAATAGTGAAATGACAAATTTGCTGACTGCATATTATGTTAAAACGATAGATAAACTGGGTCTCTTGAATTCTCTGGAGGAAGACGACCTGTTCGGGTGCTACGTCTTTGACTTCAACGGGGAACGACTTATCAGTCGGGATCTGCTGGATTCAATCATTGAAATAAATTTCCTGGACCAGGCCCTGGACATTTCAAACACCGAGAATCTCAACATTCTGGACATCGGCGCCGGATACGGCCGCCTCGCGTACAGGATGTCGAAAGCCCTCCCGAAACTGGGCAGAATATTCTGCGCGGACGGCATCGCGGAATCTACATTCCTGTCGGAATTTTATCTCGAATTCCGGGGAGTAAACGACAAAGCGACAGTAGTACCTTTAGATGAAATTGAAGATACGCTAAAAAATAACAACGTGGATATAGCAACGAATATACACAGCTTTTCCGAGTGCAGTTCATCAGCAATCAAATGGTGGATCGACTTAATTAAAGCACACCAGGTAAAGCACCTGCTGGTAGTCCCTTGCGTATTCGACAATGAAGGCACCAGATTAATATCCCATAAACAAGACGGCAGCTCATTCGACTTTCTACCAATTATCGAATCCGCGGGCTATCGCCTGAAAACCAAAGCACCAAAATTCAGCGACACAAGTCTGCAAAAAGTAGGAGTATCACCAACCCATTACCACCTGTTCGAACTGTCCTGACTTAGCAGAATTGAAATAAAATAGATCCAGAACTTATTTATTAATTAAGAGTCGAAAGCGGCGCCCCGCAAGGCCTTTCATCTGCATTGCATATCAGGATATGGAGATCGTGCAGGAGATATAGTAGAATGACGGTTCAAGTGGGCATTCCCACCGCCCATCAACTCCTCCAGCGTCTCCGAGACTGCTATATGAACTTCCCAATCAAGATTTCTGCGCTATAAACGAGTAACCTTCAGCAAATCCTGTATCATCCCAATGAAGGTTTGTTACAGAGTAATCTTCACTTCCCAAATCGCAACGCCTGATCCGTTTAAGTAAAAAACTGTTTGCGGGAAAAGATCGGCCGGCGGCCGGGCGCATTCTTAAAGGATTTTTATGTGCGCGAGAGCAAATTTATATTAAAACCACGCATTTCGATAACATCTTACCGGTCACACCTTGCTGTAAAATGAAAAACGTCAAAAATCGTACGCGAGATCGTAGGATACTATCCTGGTGTCGAGGAAGTCCTCAAGAACCTCGCTCTCTATGTCTATGTAGGTAAACCTGCCTGAAAGATTCCCGCTCAGTCTGAATTGGACACCGTAGCTTTTTATCTTGTAATCGTCAAAATATTCGTCGGACGTGTCGGGCTCGTAATGCTCTCCGAACAAAACGATGTCGCCGTTCAGTCTGACCTTTGCGGCATACCCGTACTCGAAGTTTTTAGCGGATTCATAGTCCCGCACTCCGTACATCCCGTGCAGGGAAATATCCTTGTCGTCAAACAATGTTAAAAGAAATCTGTAGTACCTCGCATCGCCGCCTCCGCCCTTTTCCAGGATATACGCGGCGCCGACGCTCGTGCCGTTCCACCTCAGCTTCGGGTAAACCGCCTTGACGGAAAATGTCCGCACGTTTTCCCTGTCCGACGCATACGCCTGCCCGCTGGCGAAGCCAAGCTTGTCGGGCGCGGAACTCCACTCGCGGACATGTATTACATCCATCGCGTAAGAAACTTCCACTCCCGGCACCAGCCCATAGGTTACGGCATAAATCGTGTTGTCCGCTTTTCCCTCGTAATTGACTCCGAACAGAGCCGCCCCGTCCCCGCTCATCTCCCGCTGAACTCTGGCGATCGTCAGCCTTGCCCGTTTGTAGCCGACAAAATCGGTTGTCGGAAGAAAAATCAGCCCCAGCGGGCCATAAAACGAAGTTCCGGCCAGCGCCGGTTGAAGCTTTTGCTTGCGTTTTTTCCGGGCCCCCGGAGCCGTGGCCGGCGGAGCCGGGGAACCGGTCCGGCTGCCCGCGGCATACGACGGTTCCGCTTCTTCCCCTCTCCCCCTCTCCCCGTAATCCGCACCCGCCGATTCCCATCTTTCCTCCGTGTTCTCCTCCCCGTAACGGCTTTTGCCCTTCGAAGGGGCTTTCTTTCCATACGACGGCCCCGTTTTCGCCTCCACCGCCCCCTCCAGATAATCCACATCCGAAACCGCCCACGCCTCTTCCGCATCCTCTCTGTACAGGCCCTCATATCTCGGGGCGTCCGGCCCGACCCTCACCCTGTGGCGCGGGCCCGCATATCCGGCCGGAGCCGACGGCTTCAACACCCCGGCTCTCCCCTCTATCGACCAGTCCGTCAGCGAAATAACTTCCGCCACAGTGAAGAATTGCTCAACTTTTTTAATCCTGACTTCCCCGACTTCGACACCGTCAACCGCCAACCTGTATGTACTATCCGCAACCAGGTAATCACTTTTTTCCATATAAAACATGGCGAAGTTTTGCTCTTCGTACAGCAGATTAACCTTTACTCCAACCTCCTCACCATCCAGAGCGAAAATCGCGGAAGTAAAAAGCAAGACCGCCACGCTTAAAAACAAACACTTTTTCGTAAGCATAATATGAATTAATTATACCCGGAATATGTACGAATTAGAATCCGGTACTCCCCATTATCAATAAGCCGGCTGGATAATATGAATCACAGTGCCTGGTGCTCCGTGCGGCGTATGATGTCGTCCTGTGCGGCGGGGTCGAGCTCGGTGAAGAGGGCGCTGTAGCCGGCGACGCGCACCACGAGGTCGCGGTACTCT
>JBDRGJ010000211.1:0-2129 GCA_043817835.1 bacterium | reverse complement strand
ATAATAGACAATGGCCGTATAGCCCAAACAGATAATAGTCAATTATTCCTGTCAATTATTCCTAACCGCTGTTTGGGACAAAATGATATAATAATTTTTTTACCGAATCAGGTCGCGTGCCGTAATTTTCTCGAACATCGGGACGCGGTATTTGAGGAAACAAACATCGGTCATTCCCTCCGACACCGGGCTTATGGACGCCGTGGATGCAGGCAGGATGCCGGGGGAAGTAGAGGAAAACATGAACATATCCTGGATAGTACGGCTGGTCACTTCTTCTGTGGGAAGAAAATTTTTCATGGCTGTTTCAGGGCTGGCTCTTATCGGTTTTGTGGCGATGCATCTGGCCGGGAATCTTCTGCTTCTTAAGGGGGAGGCGGACTACAATCATTACTCCGAACTTCTGCTGGGCAATCCTCTTATCCGTCCTGCTGAGATAGCGCTGGCCTGCATCTTCCTGGTCCACATAATCTGCGGAATATGGGTCAGGATTGAGGACTGGAGGGCGCGTCCGGTCGGTTATGTCAAAAGAAAGTGGGAGGGCGGAAGGACCGTGGGTTCTGCCACCATGCTGTATACCGGCATACTTATGCTCTTTTTCCTGGGATATCACGCCGTGACGTTCAGGTTCGGAGATCAGAGCAAGGGCATGTACATGATGGTTTTCCTAGCTTTCCGGAATCCTGTGTATGTCTGCATATATGTCCTGACAGCCCTGGCATTGCTGGTTAAGTTCAGTCACGGTTTTCAGAGTGCTTTCCAGACGATGGGTTTTAATCATCCCAAATACACTCCCTGGATAAAATTGGCCGGATGGCTGCTGGCGCTGGCAATGATAGGGTTTGCCGCCATTCCCCTATGGTTCCTTATTAAAGGAGGCGCGATATGAAGCTGGAATCCTCAATACCTTCAGGTCCATTGGAGCAAAAATGGGACAAACACCGCTTCGAACTGAAGCTGGTCAACCCGGCCAACAAGCGCAAGTTTGAAGTTATAGTGGTAGGCACCGGACTGGCCGGGGCTTCAGCTGCGGCTGCGCTCGGAGAGTTGGGCTATAACGTGAAAATTTTCTGCATACAGGACAGCCCGAGAAGGGCCCACTCAATAGCCGCGCAGGGCGGTATAAACGCGGCCAAAAACTATCCCAATGACGCGGACAGCATACAGCGTCTTTTCCATGACACCGTAAAGGGCGGGGACTACCGCTCAAGGGAATCCAATGTGTACCGCCTCGCACAGGTGAGCAATTCAATCATCGACCATTGCGTGGCTCTGGGTGTACCCTTTGCCAGGGAATACGGCGGAACGCTTTCCAACCGTTCTTTCGGCGGAGCGCAGGTTTCAAGAACTTTCTATGCAAGGGGACAGACGGGCCAGCAGCTGCTTCTGGGCGCCTACAGCGCCATGATGAGACAGGTCGCCAGGGGCACGGTGAAAATGTATCCGCGCCGCGAAATGACGGACCTTGTCATGGCGGACGGCAGGGCACGCGGAATAGTCTGCCGCAATCTTGTCACCGGGGCAATGGAATCATACGCAGGGCACGCTGTCCTGCTGTGCACCGGCGGCTATGCGAATGTTTTCTATCTTTCCACCAATGCAGCCTGCTGCAGTGTTTCGGCCGCATGGCAGGCATATAAGAAAGGAGCCGGTTTTGCCAACCCATGTTTCACCCAGATACACCCCACCTGCATACCTATGTCCGGCGAACATCAGTCAAAGCTTACCCTGATGAGCGAAAGTCTGAGAAACGACGGCCGTGTCTGGGTGCCGAATAAAAAGAGAGACAACCGGCCCCCCTGGCAGATACCTGAAAATGAGAGAGACTACTATCTGGAAAGGAGATACCCGAGTTTCGGAAACCTGGTCCCAAGGGACGTGGCCTCGCGTTCGGCCAAAGCCATGATAGACGAAGGCAGGGGAGTCGGTCCGACCGGACTTTCCGTATACCTGGACTTTGCCGATGCCATAAAGCGCAAGGGACTGGCGCATATAAAGGAAGAATACGGCAATCTCTTCGACATGTACAAACAGATAACCGACGAGAACGGCTACAAGTCGCCCATGAGGATATATCCTGCCCCGCATTACACCATGGGCGGGCTTTGGGTGGATTATAACCTTATGAC
>JBDRGJ010000210.1:0-3740 GCA_043817835.1 bacterium | reverse complement strand
CCTGATGGGACGCATCGGCGTCGTGCCCTTCCTGGGTTCCATCGCCGGAGCGTCGGCGTGCATCGCGGCGCTGACCTGGCGGCTTTACGCACGCATGCCGGATAACAGGCAGGCCGTTCGCAGGCATGTTGTGTATCCTTTTGCCGCGGTTGCGGCCCTGTTCACCGTCCTCTATTTTGTCAAGGTCATTCCGCCGGTGCCGTTATCGCTGTCCGAGATAGGCGTCTATCACGAGGTGCGCCGCGAGGGCGACCGATTCGCGCTGACTTCGACGCGTCCGCGCTGGAAGTTCTGGCAGCGCGGCGACCAGTCCTTCCTCGCGCGGCCCGGCGACAAGATTTACTGCTGGGTGAGCGTCTTCTCGCCTACGCGCTTCAGGGAGCGCCTCGGCGTGCACTGGCGGTTCCATGAACCGGACGGCTGGAGCAAGCCCGAGACGATACCTCTGCCGATAACCGGCGGCCGCGACGGCGGCTGGCGCGGCTTCACGTTCAAGGCGAACTATAAGCCCGGCCGCTGGCGGGTCGAGATCGTGACATCCGACGGCCGCGAACTCGGCCGCATAGATATGACCATCACGCCGGACAGCTCCACATCGCCGCGCAAACCCCGAATCATCCGGCGCTGAACACGATCAGCCGAAAAAACCGCTTTAACAACAGCGCCCCCCATAACACAATGGGGCAAAGGCACACGTGTCCCAAGAAAGTCAGGATTTGCAGGGGATATCGATTTATTCCCCGTCGAGGAATTGTTTAAAAGCATGAAAACGGGGACATAAGCGCAAAAAATAACTTTTTCTCGACGAGAGGCAATTTTCTTGGGACAGCTGTGGGCCAAAGGCACTATAAAGAATTAGGTCATAGGACACTTCTAAAGCAGTGGGCAGTTTGGGTATACTAAAATCATATTTCAGCATAGGAGGAAACAAAACATGAAGATTTCTTACAAGTCAGGACTCGCGGCTGCTTTGGTGTTGGCGGTATCGCCGGCCGCGAAGGCATTGGATTTCGACGGGACGACCGGCGGGACGGGTTCCCCCGTGGAGTGGGTCTCTCAACAGGCGGACACAGCGATAGGCGAGTCCGTTCAGATGCCGGACATCAACAGCGTCTCAAGCCAGGCTACCCGCGAAACGTTGTGTGAAAAAAAACTGGCCGGTATTCTGGAGAATTACAAAAACAACAATCTGATCGTCAAGTCTTATGCCATTAAAGATTGTTCGCGCGTGACCTCGCCTATGGGGCCGGTTTTCGATGAAAATCAGAATACCGATGCTCCCCAAGTAACGAAGTCCAACGCCCGCGCGATTATTTTGAATCTGGGGGAAAAGCGTCTGCAGGAAATGGCCATCTATGATGATCTTACCGGCTTTTCGCTTTTCAGGAAATTCGATAATGAGGAAAATGAAAAATATTCCATCGCCAGGTCCGGAAATGCTGAAACAGGGGTGATCCTGTTCGCCAGAATGGAGGGCAGGGGACGAAACGACATGGGTTTCCTGAAGCACGTGAAATTCATCACGCGGGCGGATTATGATTTGGAAAACGACATGCTGCGAATGACGAAGTGGAGACTGCGCTTTTTTTGGAACAGCTATTCCCACGATTACACGGTTAAGTGTAAGTCAGTAAAGTAGCTGAATCTCTGCCGAGAAAAAAGCCCCGGAAAAACTCCGGGGCTTTTTGTTATTCGGGAAATAACCGGGAAACCCGCCTGTGCATCTTCACCCTGCCATAACCTAAAAGACCCAGGATCACCTGGGTCCAAAAACCACGCCGGACATATGCCTTTTGACCCTTACCAAGAAGCTCATTTCATATTAGATTATTACTGGTACCGGGACCGGAAAACACCCGGTCTGCAATCAGAGAAAATTACAGAAAAAGAAAAATAAGCGTCATGAAAAAAGAAATGATGGCGGCTGCGGTATTGACGTTTTTGTTTCTGACAGCGCCGGCAAGTCATGCGGACTCCTTTTACAGGAATCCGGACCAGAAAGCCAGTCCGGCGGTTTTGCCGGAAGGGAGGAGCCAAACCCCGCGCTATGCAGCGAAAGCCGATGTGGCGTTTAATCAACTGCAAAGCATCTCAGGAACATTCCATGGGCTTGACTGGCCCGCTCCTACTGTTGCCCCCCTTCCGGAAGACGCCAGCGATACATCCGACCCTGGAAAGCCTGTTACCGGCAACGATCCGTTTGAATCGCCCGGGATAATGCCTTCCGGACTGGTATCAGGCCTGAAAGTTGATACGAGCCTGCGCCGGTCGGCACGCATTCTGACTGCGCAGGAAGCAGCACCCTACAACCCGCAGCCCGGAGACACGGCAGCGGCAAATTTCCTGCATAAAAACCGCCTGTGGGTCGCCCTTATCCCCCCCGGCGCGGTCCAGGACATCATCATCCAGAACGTGGTAGGCAACTTCGGCCATGCGCAGCTCCGCTTAATCATGAAGGAAGGGCGCGAGATAACGCTGGTCCCCCAGGTGCCGGGCGATACCGCCGCCCCTGTCAGGGTCCGGGATACGGTCCTCAAAGGATTCGGCATACTGCCGGAAGGATGGAAAATGTCGGACAAGCGTTGTGCCGGTTCTGAGTTCCTTTATATATACGGTTTCTGGTCCATGGAAACCGCTGTTCCTGACATGAGCAGGAAAGGCAGGCTCCTGCCTGTGCGGCAGTTCCGCCTGAAGCTTTCCGATGAGGAAAAGCAGGCTGTGCTGGCCACGGCCCTTGAAAAGGCGACAAAGCTCGGTGAGCGGCATATGTTCAACATGGTTAACCGGAGCTGTGTCACCAAGATGATGGAAGTGCTCGACGACTCTTTGAGGCTTAACCCGGCCCAGCGTGCAGCAGGGATGATTTTCCGCCATGTCCCAGGATTTATGCCGTTTTACCTTAGCATCCGGGGGCTCTCCGGACATTACGTAAAGATACGGGACTTCAGCCTGACCCCGGCCGGTCAACCCGTCATTCCGCAATAGACACCCCCTTCCCCCCGGAGAAATAATAATTGTGCAAGAATACCCGAAGGACGCATCTTAATGATTCCCACCGCAACCATTTATAAAGGCTAGTGTAATGCGTCATAAATAGCTTTACAATAGCATGTGACAAAAAAACGATTTTATATATATAACCGCAAAGCGCCTGCCCGCCGTCTGTTTGGCAGGAACCTTTGTACGGAAGAAGGCAGAGCTAACGCTCTGCCGCTACAATTCAAATGTAAAGAAGCGTTGGACTCACTACACTGCGTATGGCGGATAGCCTGCCCTGGCTGCGTCCCGCATCCGCCTTGGCCGCGTCCTGTGGACGTGTCCGCAGGCAGGCCCGGGCAAGCGCGGCCAGGGCGATTAGCGATTAGTTAAAAAGACAAGACGACAGCAAAGGCATAAAACCCATAAAAAAAGCCCCGGAAAAATTCCGGGGCTTTTTGTCAGGTAAAACTGCAGACAGGCTCAGTAACGACAGGTGATTTCCTCTATACTATTGTTGTACGTCCACAGATGGAAATTATCGCGATGGAGCAATTTGTCGATCTTCCCGTTCTCATTGATGGAAACCGTTTCCTTGTGGTTCCCGTAGGAGTTACTCTTGAGGCTCACGTATTTCGGGAACCCGAAATAGCGGCATACGCCCGGGCCGCTCTTTGGATACAGCAGCATGCGCGAACCTCCGGGCATGGCCACAAAGGGCTTGCGCAGCGTGATGGAGCCGTCGTCGTTGACCTTCATACCCC
>JBDRGJ010000209.1:0-6886 GCA_043817835.1 bacterium | reverse complement strand
GTCAAATGTAACCGGTTCTGCGGCCACTGCGGGCACAGCCGGCACGGTAACCACCGCTGCGCAGCCAACCATCACCTCGGTGGGCACGCTCACCGGGCTGACGATGGGCGGGACATTGGCGATGGGCACAAACAACATCACGATGACCGGCTCGCTGGGAGCCACCGGGTCAAGACTGACCAAGGGCTGGTTCACAGACCTGCAGGTGACGAATGCGATTTCAGGCAGCGTGACCGGCAACGCCGGCACTGCGACCTCGGCAACAACGGCGACCAACCTGGCAAGCGGAGCTCAGGGTTCCATACCCTACCAATCCGGCGCAGGCGCCACTGCCATGCTGGCTCCGGGAACCGCCGGGTATATTCTGCAAACCAATGGCGCCAGCGCCAACCCCAGTTGGGTAGCTGCCGGCGGCACAAGTTTTGCCAATCCAACCGCGTCAGTGGGTCTTTCCGCAGTCAATGGTTCAGCTACGACTGCGATGCGTTCGGACGCTGCGCCAGCGCTTTCGCAGGCGATAGTGCCGACGTGGACAGGCGCGCATACGTTTTCCAACACGGCCACTTTCGGCATAAAGGTAAGCAGCAACGCGTACCTTGCCACCGCGGGCGGCAACGTCGGCATCGGGACGAGCACGCCGGAAGCGGGATATGCGCTGGATGTGATCGGCAAAATCCGGGCAACGATAGGGAAGGCGAAGTATATGACTCCTGCTGCGTGTCCCGGTACAGACACGGTGACTTGGGACGATGTTATTTATCATACTGCAGCATGTTCTACCCCTTGGTGGGGGAAGACCTATTATTATACTTGCTCTAAGCCCCAGCCCGGCACTTGTCCGTATACTTCAAGCAACCTCACATCCCAAACCTGCTATACTGACGCTTCTGTTTGTTATACTGCAGCATGTTCTACCCCTTGGTGGGGGAAGACCTATTATACGAGGTGCAATAACACTTGTACTTATGGTTCGGACAACCTCTCATACCAAACCTGTGACACCACCCTGCTTGGGCGAATGTTATCACCGTAAAGGGGTTCAGCGGTTGAAGAATCAGGTTCCCTGAACCCTTGAACCCTTAACCCCGTGAACCTGATAAACATGTCCTTCAAGATTCTTCCCGACCGCCTCCGCACCTGGCATTGCCTGGCGCTGCTTTTCATGGCGACCTTCGGCGTCTATTTCAATTCGCTGGACAACGGACTCGTCGCTTTTGACGACACCATCACCCTGTCTTCGGATTCGGGACACATGGGAGGAGTTAAGACCCTGAAACTCGCCCTTGGCAAAGCCCGCCATGACCCGAAGATTGCGGCCGATATCCTCTTCGCAGGACGGCCGCTGACAACCCTGACCAAGGCGCTCGACAAAAAGCTTTTCGGGAACGAGTATTCGGGACACCGCCTGCACAATATCGCCTGGCATTTCCTGGCCGCCTGGTTCGCGCTGCTGGTCGCGGCCGAACTGACGGGATCCAAGGCCTTCGGTCTGGCAGCAGCGCTGGTGTTTGCGCTTCACCCGGTCCAGACGGAGTCCGTGGCCTATCTGGCCGGACGAAGGGACGTGCTGTGCGGAGCTCTTTCCCTTGCCTCCCTGTACCTGTGGCTGCTGGGTGCGCGGACCGGCCGCAAGGCTGGCGGAGATGTTCCGCCTCAGGCGGACCGCCGTCCCCAAAACTCTGTGGAGGGGGCACCGGCACCTGTTTTTCCGGCCGGAGGCCCTGAGCAGGGACGGTCAGCACCGTTTGATGAGCCAGAGGCTCCCGTGACGGTACGACCGGAGGTCGAGACCGAGGTTTGCGGCACCTGCCCGACAGCCGGCAGGCGGGCGCCAGAGGCAGGCCGCAGGGGACTCAGATGGGGGGCTGTGGCCGTATGGGTGCTGGCCATGACAGCCAAGCAGGCGGCGATCACCATGCCGTTACTGTGGATGGCTGCCGGTGCTGTCAGGGAAACGAATTACTCCTGGCGGGCGGTCGTCCGCAGACACGCGAAGCTGCTGGCGGCATTAGGCGCCGTGGCCGCGGCCGTGACAGCGAACCAATTCACGCATGAACTCAGGTCTGGACTCGGTTCAGTTACCTTATGGTACGGGGGGACGCCGCTCAGCCAGTGGTTGACGGAGCCCAGAATCGTTCTGCACGCGATTACGCTGCTTCTGTGGCCCGCCAGGCTGAGCATGGATTACAGCTACAGGGTTTTCGAACCGTCGCAGTCTTTTCTGGACCCCAGATCCATGGGAGCTCTTCTGGTCCTTTTCACTTTGGGCTGGCTTGCCTGGCGATTGCGCGAAAGGTGCCGGCTGGCCGCGTTCGGCATGCTCTGGATAGCCCTGTCCTACGCTCCCATGCTCCCCATCCTGCCGGCGGAGCATAATCAGCAGGTCTTTGCGGAGCATTGGCTGTACCTTCCGGTCTTTGGCTTTGCCCTGTTGCTGGCATCGGCGTTTAAGGCGGCGTCTGAAAATTTTCCCAGAGGTTCATGGGCATGTCTGGCCGTTATCATGGCCCTCTACGGAACGCGGACAGTGGTGCGCAACCGCGACTGGAAAGATGACGTCACGCTGTGGTCAAAGACAGTGCAGACTTATCCGCAGTGCGCCCGCAGCCATGCGGTCCTGGGGAGGGCTTGGCTGCAGCGTGGAGAACCGGCCCGGGCCGAATCGGAATTGCGCAAAGCCCTGGAACTGGGGACGGACGACCCCAGGACATTCATCAACCTGGCCTATCTGTACAGGCTGACCGGCCGCTTCAGGGAGGCGGAGGAGTTTTTAATGCGGGCGTGCAAGCTGCCGTTAGCCGGTCTTTTCTACGACGTCATCGGGGACGCTCTGGCTCTGGTCTACTACCAAAGCGGGGATATTGAAAAGGTCCGCCGCTGGGCGGATGAACAAGATAATATCGGGCCGTATGATCATATGTCTGAAACGCCGCGGATTATAGAGCTGTTCGGCCTGACCGCCGCCCGCTTTGGCGACATACGGCTGGCAGAGGCGCTATTCCTGATGAGCAAAAGCCCGGATGAACCGTTCAACCTTGGATCGTTGTACTTCAACCAGGGACGCTTACGGCTGGCCGTCCCCTGGCTGGAAAAGGCGATTCTCTCCAATCCCTCCGGCCTTCAGGAGCGGCTTTTGACCGGGCTGATATGCCTGGAACTGGGAAGGATCCAGCGGGCCGAACTTCATCTGGGACGGGCCGTGCAGCTTGCCCCCAATTTGGCGTCAGGCTGGCTGGCCTATTCCCAGTTGCGCGGCAGGCAGGGAAGGGTTTCCGAGGCCCTGGCAGCTGCGCGCAAGGCTGTCCGGCTGGAGGATTCCCCGCGCACGCGTTCTCAACTGGAGCAGGCACTGCAGACAGCGTCCAGCTCCGGAGAGAATTCAAAACCATGAACCTGTCTTTTTTTGCCAAGCTGTTATCTCCGGTCAGACTGCTAACCCGAAAACTGCGGTTAGGTTGCTCTCCCTCGCCTGTCCGCCGAAGCTGCCTGTCCGCCGGATGTTTGGAGGATACCGGCGGAAGGGAGAGGGTAGGGAGAGGGGCATCTGCCGTTTTCGGACTGATATTGACGGCTGTTCCCGCTTCTCTGTATTCCCAGACGCATAATCCGCAAAAGCCTGTGAAGCTGGCGTGGTACACTTCGCTCTTGCCGGGAACTGCGGATTTGCAGTCCCCCGCGCAGAAGTTGGCAGCGGCTTTCAATAAGCTCCACCCTTCGATCCTAGTCGAGCCGGTCAGCGCGGAAGACATGTTCATGCGCTGGCGCGAAAAGAGCCTGATGTGGAAAGACGCGGACGTGGTCACGGATGTGGGAATAGAACTCCATCCGGAATTGATTGAAAGCGGCTGCCTTGTCCGCATGGAGCCCCCTGCGCAAAGCTACGGGGACGGAGGCCGGACAGAGTCCGGACATATCCTCCAGTCCCCTCCCGGAGAGGGCGGCGACGGCTGCTCCTGGGCCTGGGCCGGTTCAGGATACTACGCCTATACGCATGCCGTCCGATACTCATTAATCCTTCGGGACGATGTCAGCCGCGCGGACGCCCCTGACTCGCTCGCGGCTTTGGCGGGGCCCTGCTGGAAGGGCAAGGTTGTGCTCCTCGATCCCGAATCATCCGCCGAGGCCGCGTGCTTCTACCGGTTTGTGGCCCGGACGCCGGGTCTGGGCTTTGAATGGCTGAAAAAGATGCGTCGCAACCAGGCTGTGGTTGTGATGTTTCCGTACTCATTGAGTATTGCTATGAGTAATAATGGGTCGATTCAGGCGCGATGGGACCGGTCATACCTTAAATTGCGCGCAAAAGGCAATGCTAAGTTCTGGCAATGCCCGGTCAGGGAAGGGTCTCCGCTCATACTCTACGCCAGCGCGGTCAGCGCCTCGTCACGTCATCCCTCCGAAGCCGGTTTGTTCGTCCGGTGGATGCTTGATCCCGCGATCCAGCGGGCAATAACCGGCAAAGGGGCCTTTCAAGCTCTGGCGGGAGCAGACTGCGCGCGTCTGGATAGGGAGTCCATGGCCTGCCTGCGTGGCTGGGCCGGCGCCGATCCGACGGAAATAAGCGCGTTGCTGAAACGGGCTTCAGCAGCCCTTTTGGGCGATTGACCAGTCCGCCTAAGGCGGACTGGAGTTATGAGTTTTTCCGCCAAATATTCGGGCGGATCCGCCGTGTGGCGGAAAGTTTTGAGTTCTAAGTTTTCTTCTACTCATAACTCAAAACTGTCAAAAAAACCTAACGGCACTTTTTTATACGGGGTGGTGTCAATGAATTTTGCATTTAACCGGGGTTTTCAGATTAACCCATGCGTCCGCGTTTTTTTAATGTTAAAATTTATAAATGTAACGAAAGTCCGGTTAACGGGGGAGATAAAAACATGAACAGATTAAGAATTCCGTTGATGCAGGTCATGCTTGTTGCGGTTATGTTTGCGGCGGTTGAAAGCCTGTCGCCGCAGCTGATTGCCACTGCCCAGCAGCCGCCGGCCCAAAATGCTCATAAAGTAGCCATCCTTGTGTTGAATTATCCCGCTTTACAGGGGGGAGGGAGCGCGGAAAATATGATCAAAGCCATAAGCTATGCATTGCAGTTGAAGAGAGCCGGGGCGGAAGTGGTTATGCTATTAGATGGCCCCGGACTTCAATGGATGTCCTTCTTTTCTACCGGCGAGTTCGAAGCCGATAAATTGCAGGAGGAACCATGGAATCCTTCGGAGGAAAGAAAAAGCAAGCTGGGCGCCATGCTGGTGAACAGCATGAACTCAGTGGACATTGCACCGGATGAAAAAGCAAAGCTGAGCAGAATGCTGCTGGAAAGCGTGTTCTCCCCGAAACGACAGACTCGTTCGTCGGCAGAAAAAACAAGACTGTTAGATTTGCGAAAAAAGCTCAGAGAGGCGGACATTCCGATGATGCTTGCGGAGGGGGAGAAAACGGCGCAGCCGCAGAAAATGAAAAAAAAAGTCAAATCCAACAAACAAGGCAGACTGGATATCGCGGCCTATGTCCTTGACGGGTATCAGGTGTGGGTATTTTGAACGGAAAAACCGGGTTTATTCCGTAATCCTGTGGGCATAGCACCACTTGCAGTCTCTGCTTGTCGGAGAGGCACAAAGATGCGTCCTGCGGAATTGCCGGTACCGGGCGCAGTTCCAGATGTCCGTTATCCCGGTGTCCCTGATATTTCCCATCTGTTCCCATACGCCGTCGGCCAGAAGATGACTGCAGGGGCCGATGTCTCCCTTGTAATTAATGACGACATATGAGAACGGCTTGAAGCATTTTTTATAGCGGGCCACATGAACTATTGATGCTATTCCGTCAATATAATCAGCCGGGAGTTCCGCCGACGGTCCGTTTTCCGACTCCGGCTTTTCTTCTGTCCGCTCAAAAAAATTATCAATAAAAGACACCCTAACCCCGTGCAATTCGGCACGGTGCAGAGTTTCAATCCGAAGTTCGGAAAGCTCCCGGCGCGGGATGTCGTAAATGCGGAGATTCCCGATAGGATCTTCTCCGGGAACTTTTCCGCGAAGAGCCATAACAGCGCGTTCAGCGCGTTTTATAAGCCGGAAAAATCTCTCTTTCAGCAGGCTGGCCTCGCCATGTATGTTCGAAAAAACGACTTTTTCCGCTCCGTAGCGGGCGGCCAAATCTATGAAAAGGGGCATTTCCCGGTAATTTCCGGACTGAAGGGTGACCAGGAAACAAAGCTCAGGGCCTTTGAACGACTCCCGCGCCTTTCGGACAGCTTCAAGGTTTGAAAGGATTCTTTCGAACCGGCTGCCCCGCCGTATGGCTTCGAAGGTCCCGGGGGTCGCCCCATCGCAGGAAAATATTATTTTGAAACCCATCCTAACCATTTTCCTCCACATCCCGTCATCTTTTTTGTTGAGATTGGTGACAATCGTAAACCTGATATCCTTGCTGTAAAGCTTGCAGGCTTCAAGGATTTCCGGCCAATGGGAGGAAATAACGCTTTCGCCGAAACCCTGAAGATGCGCCTGCTCCAGATAAGGAAAAAGTTCGGCCGCTATTTTTCTGAAAAGCTCCGGCGTCATGTCATATTCGGGGCGGGATTGTGTGTATTGTGGTTCCCAGGAGTGGGCGCACATTACGCACCTGAGGTCGCAGTTGCGCGTGATTTCAATGGATGCCCTGAAGGGCCGGCTTTCCAGCCGCAGACTTCCGGAGGAAAATTCTGTCCAGGCCAATTTTTTATTTTCTTCTTTCAAGGTCATCATGCGGATATTATACAATAGTGATATCCATGATTTTAATCTTAATTCCCGTGCGGAACCGGATTGCTTCCATCTGCAATTGTTTGGAAGAAACAGGCGTTGCCGCAGCTTCCTGCCGTGCCCGAGGGCTGGCCGCGCGCAGCGCGGCTGGC
>JBDRGJ010000208.1:0-3559 GCA_043817835.1 bacterium | reverse complement strand
CTACGTGAGCGAATGCGTGACGCGGTTGCCCGCCTGTCAGTTGTCGGGCAGGCAGCCCGAAAGCGGCCAGCCCCCGCACCGACGGTGCGGGGGAGGCTCATCTTTGGCCGTCTGCTTCGTTGCTCTTCACTCACAGACCCCCGGTATGCTCGTTCGTCGCGCCTAGCATACGTCTCAAAGCTGAACCTCCAGTATATGCATTACTTATGCAAAGCTCAGTAATATAATAATTTGTATAATTTTATATGCAAAGCCCTAAAAATCGGGCTGATTCGTTTTTTGGGAACATTTAAAAAATATTTGAATGAATAATAAAGAAAAAACAGATTATTCCAGGACAGTCCTGCTTCCTAAAACCAGTTTCTCCATGAAAGGGGATCTTCCCCGGAAGGAACCCCGTATTCTGGGGTTGTGGTAAAAGCTGTATTTATACCGGAAAATGCTGAAAAAAATAAAAAACGCCCCTCTCTATATCCTGCATGACGGTCCTCCCTACGCGAACGGTCATATACATATCGGACATGCCCTCAATAAAATACTCAAGGATATGATAATAAAAGCAAATTCCATGTCCGGTAAGCGTGCGCCTTATATCCCGGGCTGGGACTGTCACGGGCTTCCCATCGAGCAACAGCTTATGAAGGAACTCGGGATAGGCAAGCGTCATGTTGAAGACGTCCCGGGATTCAGGCGCAAGGCGCGTGAGTTTGCCAAAAAATTCGTAGACATACAGAGGGAGGAGTTCAAGCGCCTGGGAATAACGGGCGATTGGGATAATCCGTATGTCACCATGTCCACGCAGTACGAAGGTTCCATCATCCGGGCATTCAGAAAATTGCTTGGAAAAGGCTACATCTACAGGGGAAAAAAGGCGATTTACTGGTGCGTAACCTGCGAGACAGCCCTGGCCGATGCGGAAGTCGAATACAGGGACAAGGCTTCGGATTCGGTTTATGTGAAATTTGAACTGGACAGTGAGAGCAGAAAGAATGTTTCAGATTACGCTCCTTCTGATAGGCCTGCCAGCCTTGTCATCTGGACGACTACCCCATGGACGCTTCCTGCGAATATGGCTGTTGCCGTCGCTGAAACCGAAAAATACGTTTTCCTTAAAGACATCCGCACGATGGAATATTACATCGTCGCTGAAAAACTTGCGGATTCGTTCATCAGTGAAACAGGACTTGAATGCATGCCGAAGCCTGAAAAAGGTCCGTTGGGAGAGAAGTTGGTAGATTTGGAATTGAAATACCGGCATCCGTTGAACGATAAAACCAATCCGGTTATTCACACGGATTTTGTCGCCATGGACACCGGCACCGGAATAGTCCACATTGCTCCGGGCCACGGCGAGGATGATTTTTATGCCGGCAAAGAATGGGGGCTGGACATATTCTGCCCGGTGAATGAACAGGGCAAATTCACGAAAGATGCAGGCATGTTTGAGGGTCTGGGGGTTTTTGAGGCCAATGAAAAGATTGTCGGAGTTCTGAGGGAAAGAGGCGTGCTGCTGGACGCAAAATCCATAACTCACAGCTATCCCCATTGCTGGCGCTGCAAGCATCCGGTCATATTCCGGGCTACCGAGCAGTGGTTTCTCGGAGTGGATTACAAAGAGCTCAGAAACGAATTGTTGCGGGCTGCAGATAAGGTTCACTGGGTTCCGCCGGCAGGCCGGGAACGCATGAGATCCATGCTTGAGCAGCGTCCTGATTGGTGTCTTTCCAGGCAAAGATACTGGGGAACTCCCATTCCTGTTTTATATTGCGGGAATTGTGCGAAGCCTCAGATTGATGACGCATTGCTGGAATCCACGGAAAAAAGGGTCTTCAAAGAAGGAACGGATTTCTGGTTCAGCGAGGAACCGGCAAAACTTCTGCCACCCGGACATAAGTGTTCCTGCGGCTCCTCGGATTTTATCAAGGAAAAGGATATTCTCGATGTGTGGCTGGATTCCGGGGTATCCTGGCTTGCAGTCTTAAAAGCAAAAGAAGCAACACAAGAAACGCAAGCAAAACAAGAAACGCAAGCAACACAAGAAACGCAAGAAATGCAAGCAAAACAAGAAACGCAAGCAAAACAAGAACGCAATAGCACCCTGGCCGCGTCCCGCGTCTGCGGACAGGCAGGAGCACAGGAGGCAACGGCAGGAGACAACCTCTCCCCTCTCCCCTCTCCCCTCTCCCCTTCTTCCGGCACCCTGCGCAAAGCTCCGGGTACCAGCGGTTCCCCAGGGGGGGCCCTGTCCGCTGGCAGCTGGTATCCAGCCGATCTTTACCTGGAAGGCACGGACCAGCACAGGGGCTGGTTTCAGACCTCCCTTATCCCTTCGGTGGCTATGGAAAACAAGGCGCCCTACCGGACGGTTCTAACGCACGGCTTTGTTCTGGACGACCAGGGCCGCGGTATGCACAAATCCATGGGCAATGTGGTCGCTCCGCAGGAGGTCACTGACAAGTATGGGGCCGATATCCTTCGTTTATGGGTGGCATTGAGCGATTACTTTGACGATGTGCGGCTGTCGGCAAAGCTTCTGGAAGGCCCCGTGGACACGTACCGCAAGATAAGAAACACCATACGGTATATGCTCGGTAACATATGGGATTATGACCCGGTGAAACACGCCGTGCCGCCGGGAAAAATGCAGGAGATGGACCGCTACATGCTGCACCGGCTGTCCTGTCTTACTGAAACCGTGATAAGCGACTATAACGCTTTCAGATTCCGTCCGGCGATAAGAAACATAGCGGATTTCTGCATACTGGATCTTTCCGCCTTTTATCTGGACGCGTTGAAGGACCGTCTCTACACTCTGGGAAAGAATTCCGGTGAAAGAAGGTCCTGCCAGACCGTGCTGTATGAGACGGCTTCTGCCGTATTGCGTCTTATGGCCCCTGTTCTTTCCTTCACGGCGGAGGAGTCATGGCAGTCGCTCAGGAACGAAGCCTCCATGCTCAAAGAGGAAGGAGCGATGGACAGAAGCAGCGAACTGGAAGAAAGTGTCTTTCTTTCGGATTTTCCCTCTGTCAGAATGGATTGGAAAGATGAAAGCCTTTCGGCCCGATGGGAGCGCATAAGGGAGATAAGGGGGAAAATCCTTAAATCGCTGGAAGAAGCAAGGCAAAACGGAATCATAGGCTCTTCACTGGAGGCCAAAGTCGTCTTCAGGACTTCTGACGAGGATTTGCAGGAATTTCTTTCGGATACGGCGCCGCTCTGGCCTTCCGTAGCCATAATCTCAGTCTGCGGGCTCGAAAAGGTGAAGGGCAGCGACAAAGCGCTTAAGGTGCTTGTCTTTCATGCGGAAGGAAAATAAGTGCCCCCGCTGCTGGCAGTGGAGAACCGATATCGGTTCATCACCGGTCCATCCGGCCCTATGCTCCCGCTGCGCATCCGTAGTGCTCTGACCGGATGATTGTGGCAGTTTTGGAGGCCCAAGCATGAGACGATTTCAAGGCGCGACGAACGAGCATAGCAGAAGCTATGTGAGTGAGAAGCAACGAAGAAATCGGCCGGGATTGGGCCTCCCCGAAGGGGCCGGACGCTTTTGGCCTGCGCC
>JBDRGJ010000207.1:0-2044 GCA_043817835.1 bacterium | reverse complement strand
CAGGACAGAATCCCCATATGTTTTGCATATTGCAGAAGCATCGGAAATTTCAGGAGACTGAAATCAGGAACAGCTTGTATGATAAAGGGGAATATGTCGCGGAAATACTTCGACGTGTAATACAACACAATAACTGCGATTGACCACAGGAACATGGGGATGGCACTTGAGAAGGGCGTCCGCCACTCACTTAGGGGGAGAGTGGTCGAATAGGATGATGTTTTTTTGACTGTCTTTCCTGATTTTGACATTGCAAATTGAGTTGTTTTTAGAGTTTACAAAATCAGTATTAATATTTCTCTTTTTTTATTTTATATTTGAGGATAAAAGCGGGCTGAAAACAACTCGGTTGCTTTCGTTTCCTATGCGGGTATGACACCATCCCTATAGCAATCCGGATTCCTTGAAGCTGAAGTATCGTCCGCCGCCAAGTATGATGTGGTCCTGGATACCGAGAATGTCCCCGGCCTTCACAAGCGTGCGCGTAAGTTCCTTGTCCTTGCAAAAATGCGGGGATTTTCTATTCCTGTAGGCCTTGAGAATTTGGGGAATTGTCTATTGGTATAAACTTATACTCACCATAGTCCCTTCAAAATAGTTTCAAAACGAGGGGGTTTTTAAATCCTCCGGTTTTCCCTTGAATTTTTTAAGCATCGAATAGAGCATTCTCTTGGATATCTTCAATTCCCTGCGCGTTTTGATTTTTTTATTGTTGGTTTCCTGCAGTTTGCGCCTTATTATCTCATAGGTAAGCCTGTCTGTCGCTTCCCTGACCCCGTTTTTTGAGGCATATTCATACTGCCCGGCTGTCAGGAATCCGTCCGCAGCCGGTTTTTCGCGCCTTATTGTCTGCGCCATATGGCGCTCCACCATGTCCAGCGTCACCATGCCGTCGGTCGCGGATGCCAGTTCCACTAATTTCCTGAGCTCGCGTATATTGCCGGGCCAGGAATGATTGAGCAGGAACGCCTTGGCGTCTTTTTCAAAGGAAAGCCGCTTGCTTTCTCTGGTAAACGCGGCTATAAGCGGAAGGATATCGCACCTGCGCTGGGAAAGCGGCTTCAGGTTTACAGAGCAGCCGTATATGCGCTGGAAGAAATCAAACCGCAGTCTCTCCGTTGCTATAAGCTTCTCCACGTTCTCCAGTGTGGCGCTCATTACCCGGAATTCGGAATGTTCGGGCTTATCAGAGCCCACCGGGTAGAAAGTCCGCTCCTCTATTGCCTTGAGCAGTTTTGTCTGCATGTTCCGGCTCATGGAGCCTATCTCATCCAGGAACAATGTGCCCCTGTCCGCCTGCAGGAGCTTGCCCTTGCGGTTTTCATGGGCGTCAGTGAACGCGCCTCTTTTGCAGCCGAACAGCTCGACTTCCAACAGGTCTTCGGTGTAGGCAGAGCAGTTTATCGCCACGAATTCCCCCCTGCGGTGCGAATGTCCGTGCAGGACCTGCGCAAGGCAGGTCGTGCCGGTGCCGGTGGGTCCGCGACGCCTTCTCGGGATATCGGCCGGCGCATAGTTGAGCGCCTTGCGCACGCTTTCGCGGGTTGTCTGGTCCTCGGTTACGAACTGCCGCGAGAATATGTCATCGGAGTTTTTAAGCGCTGTTTTCTGCCGGTATTTCATCAGA
Organism: bacterium; assembly: GCA_043817835.1. Classification (GTDB taxonomy): domain Bacteria; phylum Elusimicrobiota; class Elusimicrobia; order Elusimicrobiales; family CAZFMJ01; genus JBDRGJ01. The sequence goes on along the minus strand of JBDRGJ010000207.1, from coordinate 417 downwards.
ACAGCCGCGATATTCTCTTCTTCGTTGCCTTTGATGTAAAAATCAGTGCAGCCCAGTTTATAAGCCTTATCAATGACCTCTTCCTCCCTGCTGCTGGTCATGACCACGGAATAAATACCGCGTTTCGCGGCGATGGGAATAAGCCTGAAGCCGGAATAGTCGTCATCTTTGCCGAGCTTCAGGTCTATAAAGCAAAGGTCGTAATCGCCGGAATTGAGCTTTTTTTCAGCGGTCTCCCTGTTGGTTGCAAAGTCCAGAGAATGACCGGGCAAATGCTCGGCCATCAGCATTCTGGCCAGTTTCTCGTCTTCAGCTATAAGGATTTTCAGCTTGTTCATAATCCTCCCGGTATCACCCCTTCGACTCTCTTTGTTCGCTCGGGGTGATACTGAACAGAGTCGAATGTATCAGAAATAT
>JBDRGJ010000206.1:0-14570 GCA_043817835.1 bacterium | reverse complement strand
CCCAGGCTCATCAGTATCATCGCTATGTTCGGGTCGGTGATGGCAGCCAGCCATCTTTGCCTGCGCGTGGGATTGCTGCGGATGATTTCAGCGTCTTTGACGCGGAATTTTCCGGATTTGGGGATATCAAAGCCGTCCATTTTGGCGAGAAGATCATCAAGGTCGGAAGCTATGAAGTCCACTACTTTAAGTTTAAGCGCCTCTTCGGCAGAGATGGAGTCGCTCTTGGTCACGGCCTTTATCGCCCACTCCACGTTGCGTTTCCTTTCCTGGGCTATGGCGCGCATGTAGGCGGATGCGTCATTGAGGATCTTGTCTTCCATCGCATTGGTTTTGCCGCCTTTTTCTTCTTCCTTGCCTCCGCCAATGGGCAGACCTCCTATCATCACCGGGTGCGCCGCGCCTATGTTGGTGCCCGGAGACATTGCGGCAACGTGGGACGCCATGGTTATGAAAACTCCGGCGGACGCCGCCCTGGCGCCGGCAGGATGGACGTATGTTACCACGGGAACCTTTGACGCAAGAATTTTTTTGATTATCTCCCGCATGGAAACATCCAGCCCTCCCGGGGTATCCAGCTCCAGGATAACGGCGCTGAAATCCCCGGAATTGGCGCTGTCTATGGATTGGGAAAGGAATTCGGCCGAGACCGGGCTTATCACTCCGGAAAAAGACGCCACCAGAACGCGCGAACGCTTTCCGTCCTGCCGGTCGGAAATAAGGCTAAAGGCTGCGGGATAAAGGATAAGAGAAACAACTATGGGCAATAAAACCCTGAAAATCTTTTTTGTCATAACACCTCTCCGCAGTTTTTCCTTTCGGTCTTTATCCTTAAATCCCTCGTCTTTTTCCTATTTAACGCCCGTTATTCTTCCGGGGGGCCAATAAATGAACCAGGCCTTGCCCTTCACGAGATGTTCCGGGACAGGCCCCCAGAAGCGGGAATCGCAGGAGCGGTCCCTGTTATCCCCCATGACGAAATAGGAGCCGGCCGGGACTATGATCGGCCCGAAGTTGTCCCTTATATTTTCGCCGTAAAGTTTCGCAAGCATCCTTTTATTCCAATAATTCTGATAGTCCTCTTCGCTGATTTTCGCTTTCGGAGCCGGATATCTGTGCCGGTCCAGATACTGCGTGTAATTTTCCTCCGCCAGAGGCTTGCCGTTGACATAGACCGTTCCCTCCCTGACTTCCACTTTGTCGCCGGGCAGGCCCATGGCCCTCTTGATGAAATCCTTGCCGTATTGGGCTCCGCCGCATTGTATCTCGGCCGGATTGGATGCCGGGAACCGGAAGACCAGCACATCCCCCCTTTTCACCTTCTGCAGTCTGGCCAGACGGGTTTTTGTGAACGGGATTCTCACCCCGTAGATGAACTTGTTTACAAAAAGATGGTCCCCTTCGATGAAAGTCATTCTCATGGAGCCGGAGGGAATCTTAAAAGCCTGAACGAAGAAATACATCATAAAGGAGGCCAGCAGAACGGCGGAAAAAATCGTTTCCGCCCATTCAAGGTCCTCTTTCATATACGCGTCCCGGGCCGTCTTTGCGGAGCCGGAGAATCTTCTGCCAGCCCTCCATAAGCCCCATAGTCCGTAAGCACCGCCGGCCGTCAGACTCAGAAAAAGCTGTTTTCCGGTGAAGACAGCGGCTGAAACAACGGCCCCGCTGCGGTTATCCATGCTCACCGTCAGCACCAGCATCCCGACAAAACCGGCCAGGAAACAAAAAAGCCCGTGCCAGAAAGCGGAAAAAGCAGGATTGTCAAATTTCCTTTTTTTCCTGAAAGCCGATGTCCCCCAGGCATAAAGTCCCATCAGTATGCCTATCCAGAAAAGTTTTTCTTCCATCATTTCTCCATCCTGTGCTGATATGATGATAAGTTGATATGTTTATATGTAAGAAATTTCTGCAGTTTTATTAATCCTTATCACCGTATAACCCTATAAGCATATCATCTTTTTATTTGGTGATTTTGAGCATTGCCATAAAAGCTTCCTGGGGAATCTCCACATTCCCGACCTGTTTGAGACGCTTCTTTCCTTCCTTCTGTTTGCTGAGAAGTTTTTTCTTGCGGGTTATGTCGCCCCCGTAACACTTGGCCAGCACGTCTTTGCGTATGGCCGGGACCGTCTCTCTGGCTACTATTCTGCCCTCCACTCTGGCCTGCACGGCTATCTCGAACATCTGCCTGGGAATAAGCTCCTTGAGCTTTTCACAGATGAGGCGTCCCTGGACCTGGGATTTATTCTTATGCGTCATAAAGGAAAGGGCGTCCACGGGCTCTCCGTGAAGCAGTATCTCTATCCTTACCACGTCGGAAGAATGATATCCCTCCGGCTCGTAGTCAAAAGAGGCATATCCCTTGGAGACCGATTTCAGCTTATCGTAAAAATCGACTATTATCTCGCTCAGGGGAAGATTGTATTCTATTATCACCCTGCTGTTGGAGATATATTCAAGTTTTCTGTGTTCTCCCCTTTTATCCTTGAGGAGATTCATGACCGCCTCCATATGGGTCACGGGTGTTATGATGGAAGCCTTTACGTACAGTTCCTGGACATCGACTATGTTTCCGTAATCCGGGAAATCCGCCGGATTGTCAACTTCCGCGTAGACTTCATCCGTTTCACGGGAGGAAGATTTCGATTTCACCCGATAGACCGCATTGGGGGTGGTGACCAGAAGGGAAAGGTTGAATTCCCTTTCCAGCCGCTCCTTGACCACATCCATATGCAGGAGTCCCATGAAACCCAGCCGGAAACCGAAACCCAGCGCCCTGGAGGTTTCAGGCTGGTAGTGGAAAGAGGAATCAGACAGATTGAGCTTTTCTATGGCCGCCCTCAATGCCGGATAATCGGCCGGGTTTATGGGGAAAACTCCCGCGAAGACCACGGGGGTTGCTTCCCGGCATCCGGGGAGAGCCCCGTCCAGGGGACGTTCCTTCTCCATGATCGTATCGCCCACTTTCACCTGATGTATGTCTCTTATCCCCGCCACCAGATAGCCGACCTCTCCTGCCGAAAGACCCGCGGCTTTGACCATGTCAGGGGAAAGATATCCCACTTCCTCGACTTTTGAAGTAAACCCGGAAGAAAAAAGATGTATGTTCATACCCTCACGGATGTATCCGTCGAAAAGTCTTACATAAAGAATAACCCCCCTGTACGGGTCAAAGAAAGAGTCAAATATCAGCGCAGCAAGCGGATTTGAGGCGTTGCCCCCGGGTCCGGGGATGTCGCTGACGATTCTTTCCAGCACTTCTGCGACGCCCGTCCCGTTCTTGGCGCTGACCCTTACGGCGTTCGCGTCGCTTTTGAGTATTTCCCATATCTGCTCTTCCGCGGCATCCGGATCCGCCGAAGAAAGGTCGACCTTGTTTATGACGGGGATTATTTTCAGCCCCATGGATTGCGCAAGGTGGGCGTGGGCCAGGGTCTGGGCCTCCACTCCCTGGGAGGCGTCTACAAGGAGAATCACTCCTTCGCAGGCCGCCAGTGCCCTGGAAACCTCGTAGGAAAAATCCACGTGGCCGGGAGTGTCTATCAGGTTGAGTACATATTCGCTCTCCGCGGATTTGGGAGTATAGCGCAGGCGGGCGGCTTTGGCTTTTATGGTTATTCCCCTTTCCCTTTCGAGATCCATCTTGTCCATCACCTGGTCCTGCATCATCCTCCGGGATATTGTATGGGTTTTTTCCAGCAGGCGGTCCGCCAGGGTGGATTTTCCGTGGTCTATATGCGCTATGATGGAAAAGTTGCGTATCTTCATGATGCGTGTTTCTTTCCAGTTCCAATTCCGCAAATGCCGTTCTTTCCGGCCGGGGGGCAAATTATCATATTTATCCGGCAACTACTTCTGGGTCGCTGTGGAAGCCAGAAGTTTCTGCACATCATCCGAGGTGGGAAGACCGAGGGCGTTCTGCATCATGGCGGAACATGTTTCGAACCTCATCCCCCGTATGGCGTGCTTTATCCTGAGGAACATTCTCTGCGACACGGAAAGAATGTCCACTCCCAGCCCCACCAGGATCGGCACAGCTTTGGGGTCCGAGGCCATCTCACCGCAGACGCTTACGGTCTTTCCCTTCTGATGGGCAGACTGGACTATGAGATTTATAATTCTGAGCACCGCCGGATGAAAAGGATCATACATCTGGGAGACGTGCTGGTTGATTCTGTCCACTGCAAGAATGTACTGAATAAGGTCGTTGGTCCCTATTGAGACGAAATCGGCTTCGGTGAGAAGCAGGTCGAGAGTCAGGGCTGCGGCCGGAATTTCGACCATTATCCCCAGGGCCACGGCGCCTTCAATCCTCATTCCTTCTCTCACCAGGTCCTGTTTGATCTCGTTTATTATCTTTTTCACGGCACGGATTTCTCCGAGAGAAGCAATCATCGGCAGCATTATTTTTACGTTGCCTTTGACGGAGGCCATCAGCATGGCCCGCAACTGCGTTTTCATAAGATCCGGATGACGGAGAAAAAGCCTGACGCCACGCAGGCCCATGAAAGGATTGGTCTCGCCCTTGGCGCTTCCAAGTCCGAATTCAGTCAGTCGGTCTCCCCCGATATCTGCCGTCCTTATGACCACGGGAAGCGGGGCTAAAGCGTCCGCCGCCTGCTTATAAACCGTCAGGTGCTCTTCCTCCTCAGGAGCGTTGTTCCTGTTCAGGTACAGAAATTCGGTGCGCAGCAGGCCTATACCGTCCGTCTTGAGCGCGACGATGTTCTTTATGTCATCGAGCGTGTCCACGTTGGCCATGAGTGCAACCTTATGCCCGTCTCTGGTGACGCTTGGCATTCCCCTCAGGTTCTCGAGATGCCTTTCCTCCTTCACCGCCAGTTCCTGCGCTTTCTGGTATTTGGTCACCGCTTCGGGTCCGGGGGCTATTATGACCAGCCCCTGTTCTCCGTCCACTATCACGGTGTCTCCGGTCTTGACCTGGCGGGTGACATCTGAAAGGCCCACCACGGCCGGGATTTCCATGCTTTGTGCGAGGATGGCGGTGTGGCTGGCCCTGTTGCCGAGGTTCATGCAAAAGCCCAGGACTCTGGATTCTCTAAGGTGCAGGGTGTCGGAGGGATAAAGGTTGTGCGCGATTATAACCGCCGGTTCGGTTATCTCGGAAAGAGGTTTCTTTGTCTGGCGCGTGAGGTGGCCGAGCAGCCGTTTTCCAACGTCGAAGAGGTCGTGTTTCCTTTCCCGGAAGAATTCGTCTTCTATCTTTTCGAAATCACGGTCAGCCTGATCAAGCGTCTCGGAAAGGGCGAACTCCGCGTTGATCTGCTCGCTCACCATCTTGCGGGTGACTTCTCTGGTGATAAGCGGGTCTTTAAGTATGAGGCGGTGTGTGTCTATCAGCTTGGCATGCTGCTTGCCCAGCATGTGCAGGACTTTGGCCTTGGCGGCGTCCAGGTCCACCTGGGTTTTTTCCAGGGCCTGTCTGAAGCGTTTTACCTCCGCGCGGATTTTGTCCCTCGGAATTTCACGCCGCTCCACAACTATTTCCTCGTCCTCAAGGACGTATGCCTTGCCGATGGCGATGCCGGGGCTTGCCGGGATTCCTTTTATTATTATCATGTCGTTCCGGGTTCACAGTTCAAGGTTCCCGGTTCATGGTTTTCCAACCTTTGAACCCATGAACTCTGGAACCGCGAACTTGCTCGGTAATTATTCACTCTTCGTCGAATTTCCTTTCAAAAAGCTGCTCCAGAGCAGCCATGGCGGTCTCTTCATCCCTGCCGCTGGCGCTCACGCGCACCGTGCTGCCGTGTTCAGCCGCCAGCATCATAAGTCCCATCACGCTTTTGCCGTTGACTTCAATATCCTTTTTGGCGATCCTGATGTGCGCCTCAAACATCGCGGCCGTTTGCGCAAAAAGGGCGGCGGGCCTGGCATGCATGCCGAGCTTGTTTTTGATGATTATCTGCCGCTCTATCATCGCTTAAAATCCTTTGCCCGCGCCCCAGAAAAAAACGGCGGAAAGCGGAATGAGCGCTGTATAAGCAGCCGCGTTTGTATATCCTGCACGCCTGACTGCCCAGGCCAGCAGGACAACCAGCGGCGGCATGGCCAGCCTGCGGCAGGACGCGGCTGATATCCCCTCGAAAAAAAGCGGCAGGACGCAAACGAAATAAGAAGAAGCCAGAAGAAATACGGCTGCCGCAAAACATAAAAATCCGGATGCTTTGATCAGCTTCTGCCAGTCAACAGCGGCCAATCCGCAATCGGGACTTCTGCCGCCGCAGGCATAACCGGCGGAAAGGCCCTTCCACCTTACCCACAGCGAGAGCGCATTATATGCGATCAGTCCCGCAACCGGTCCGGCCAGAATCGCCCATTGCCCCGGTAAAGCGCCGGGGTTTGCCTGCCCGCCGTTTGCCATGACAGTGCCATGGATAACCTCTGGCAGGCGGGCCGTGTCGCAGCACACCCCGATCATTTTCCCGCCTGAAAGCATCGTCCAGCGATAAAAACCGGAAAACCACCACACCAGCACACTTATCTCCAGGGTCAGCGGCCTCATTATGCCCCAGAAAAGACTGTCTCCTATGGCGGCCAGCGCCGAAGCCACGGTCCGTTTAAAGTTCTGTATCCTGCCGGCAGCCCCCTCCACGGCTTCTTCGGAAGAGGCCAGATCTTCTTCCATCTTGGCTGTCATCCCAAGCACGAAGCCGGCCATATACGGCTGCGTGTTCAGGGAGGCAATATGTCTTGCAAAGGCTTTTTTGAGCTTGTCAGGCGCGGGCCAGATTTTTCTGAGCGCAGGCAGAATCGCGAAAGCAAACCCCACATTCTGCATGCGCTCGAAATTCCAGCAGGCCTGCAGAAGCATTGATCTTAAAAAAATCTTTTTTTTCAGCCGTGCATCCATCGGTTCCCTGACCTTTATCTCTCTCCCGCGGAAAGCCTGGGTTTGAATCTGAAAAGAAGGGCCGCCATTCCCAGCCACGGCGCAGTCGAACAGGCAAAGACCAGCGCGGAACGAATCTGCCCCGGACCGTTGTTCCAGAGCCAGTTTCCCGCTGTTGCCGCAACGGGAATTCCGGCCAGCAGCAGAACGGTGCATGCGGCTGTCTCCGATACCAGCGCTTTCACAATCCACCCGCTCAAATCCGTTTTTCCCCTGTCCGCGGCAGCGTCTATCTTTCCGTTCCAGGAGTTGCGCATGTTTCTCAACGGCAGCTGCAACCGTGAATAGGCGTAGCCCAGCAGTATGGACAATGCGAACGCCATGGAAAATTCAAGCCCGGCCCCCGCCATGAGCAGCACTCCGGCGCCCGCCGCAACCAGTCCGCTCGGCGGAATAATTCCTCCCATGGGAGCCTGATCCAGGAAAAGAAGCTCCAGAAATACTCCCATGCGCGCTCCTTCGACAAGTCTTCCGGTCAAAAGCCCTATAAGGGCGCCCACCACGCTGGGCCGGGAAAGCATAAACTGGCCTGCCTGCATATTCTCCAGTTCCAGCAGGCCCAGTCCCACGCAATACGCGGCAAGTTCCCAGAAAGACATATTCAGAAATCCCAAAGCCCCTCTTTAGATATGCTGTTTTTCAGTCTCCGAGCATCTGCGACAGGTTCATGGCCTTATCGGAAGGAACGCCTCTTCCTTCGATCTGCACCCCCCTGGCGGCTATATCCTTGAGATTTTTACTGTCCGCATCGCTCAGAAAAATCGCTTTCCCGATCTGCATTTTGCCGGCAGAGTAGTGCATGCCTCCCACGTTGACGGTGGTCAGCCGCACTCCGGCCTGCAGCAGCGTCAGAATTTCTGCCGGGCCCGGAACTAGCACCAGTATCCTTTTTTCTCCATTCAGGCGTCCGGCCAGGTAGCGGGCCGCCTCAGCCACCTTCAGTACTCTGAGATTGACGCTCTCGGGAAGGGAGAGCCGCATCAGAGTCCTGCTTATTTCATCGGAAGCGGCTTCGTCGCAGGCAACGACCGTCTCGTTGATGCCAAGGTGCGGAATCCAGCTTTCCACGACCTGGCCGTGAATCAGCCTGTCGTCGATTCTAATAAGCGCCAGTCCCATCTTCTCCTCCGGAAATGCGGGTGTTGATATGCCGACAGGTTGATATGGGACAGCCGGGATTATTGCTTATCACCGTATCATTGTATCAACATATCAATGCTGTGTGCTGTCTAAAAGCAGGCTTTTCACGTCGCAGATGGCCCTGCGTCCGTCTTCGATGATTTTTCTGACCAGATTTTCCCGGTCCATGGATGTCCTGTAGCTGAAAGCGGAAACGACCATGTTGATGTTGATGCCGCAAATCACGGAACTGCCGGGTATGCCTCTGGCAATGGGAAGAACCACGTTGGTAGGAGTCCCTCCAAGCATGTCCGTCATGAAAATAATTCCATTGGCGGAACTCATGCGGGACGCAGCCTGCGCCACATTTTCCCTGACCTTGTCCAGCGTGGAACGCGGGGAAATGCTGACAACTTCCAGCCCGTCGCTCTGGGCCCCCACTATGAATTCGGCCGCCTCCACCAGGTAGGCGCCGAATTCCCCGTGGGTGACCACAATTATGCCTGTCATTTGCCCATGTCTCTGTGATACTCGGAAACGCCGAACCCCAGACCGGCCAGCGCCTTTACTATCCTGTGAGCGAAGAACACGCTCCGGTGTCTGCCCCCGGTGCACCCTATGGCTATCGTAAGGTAGGACTTGCCTTCCCCTATGTACAGCGGAAGCAGGGATGCTATAAGGTCTATGTATTTGTCAAGGAACCTTCGTGCCAAAGGATGTTTCATGATAAAACCGGCTACGGATTTGTCCAGTCCCGTTTTTTTCTTAAGCCCCGGCATGTAATTCGGGTTCGGTATGAAGCGGACGTCCATGACGAGGTCGGCGTCCATGGGAAGCCCGTATTTATAACCGAATGACACCACGGACAGCTTCATTTCGCTGGACCTGCGCAGTTCCAGTTGGGCCGAAAGTGTTTCCTTGAGCTCCCCGAGCGTAAGATTGGTGGTATCGATGACCCTGTCGGCACGCTCCTTTATTTCAAGAAGCATCCTGCGCTCTTCGTGCACCGCCTCGGAAAGCTTTTTGCCCAGCGGGTGTCTGTGCCTGGTCTCGGAAAATCTCTGCAGGAGCATCTGGTCGGAAGCATCCAGAAAAAGTATGCGGTAATCGCAACCGGCCTTCCTGAGCCCTTCCAGGGCGCTGACGAAGCTCTTCAGAAAACGCCCCTCCCGTACGTCTATGCCCAGGGCCACATCCTGCAGATATCCGGTGCTTCCTATAAGCCCGGTGAAACTGGGAATGAGGGCAATCGGCAGATTGTCCACGCAGTAGAAGCCTAAATCTTCGAAACATTTGAGAGCCTGGCTCTTGCCGGCCCCGGACATTCCGGTTATTATGAATATTTTGCCTTTGAATCGTTTCATGAATCTGCGGGATTCGCGCAAGACGGAAGCAATCGGATATTTAAAACCTATCCAGCGTTTTTGTGCATTCTCTTGATGAGATTGTCGTTGAACTTCTTGGCGGCAAAATATCCCTGGGTCTTAAGGCGTTGATTCAGGGCGGCCACTTCTATTATCACGGCAAGGTTCCGCCCGGGGCTTACCGGGATGCTCAGCGAAGGAATGGCCACGTCGAGTATTTTTTTATTATGCTGTTCCAGCCCTATCCTGTCGCAGGCGCTGACATTGTCTATCCCGGTGAGTATGATCTGCATCTCCACTACGGACTGATCCATTATGGAGCCTACGCCGAAAAGCAGTTCCACATCTATGATGCCAAGACCCCGCACCTCCATGTAATGTTTAAGGGAACTCGGACAGGAACCCACCAGAAGGGCGCCTCTCTTGCGCCGTATTTCCACCATGTCATCGGCTACTAGAATGTGTCCGCGCTTGAGGAGCTCCAGGGCGCATTCTGATTTGCCGACGCCGGAGTCTCCCTGTATCAGCACCCCCAGTCCGTACACGTTTACCAGCACACCGTGCGCGTGTGTTACGGGAGCAAGCTGGTTATCAAGAAATGCGGTGAACTCTCCTATAAAAGAGGCCGTGTCGAGGGAGGTGGTAAGCAGAGGAATTTTGGCTTTGAGGCAGGCGTTCCTGATTACTCCTATGACTCCCATGCCCCCTGTTATTACCATGGCCGGGGTATCCCCGCTGGCCAGCATTTTGGAAAGACTGGCCAGGAGTTTTTTTGGATCTTCCTTCAGACAGTAGGCGTGTTCCCCTTTTCCTATTATCTGTATGCGCTCGGAACGGAATTTTTCAAGGTGCCCGCTCAGCGCAAGTCCGGGTCTGTTTATCTCGCTTACCGTGATTTTTCTGCCCAGGTATGGCGCTCCGATTGCAACCTTTAAACTGAAGCTTTTCCCTTTGAGCTCCAGGAGCTGCCTGATGGTCACGGAGGAGTAGGATTTGATCTTTTTCGTATTGGGCGACATTTTCTCGGGCAATTTAAGGCGTCCCGGGTAACGAGAGATGGGTAATTTGGGACGGATAACTTATTCTGCGCAAATCCACATTCTGCCTGCAATTCACCGCTTAGCTTTTATGCCTTCTTTTTTGACCGGATGAAGAAGTCCGTAGCTGCTGTCGAATCGCTTGAACACTACATTCACCTGCCTTGTGTCGGAATTCATGAACATCCAGAAATTATAGCCCAGTCTCTCCATTTCCGAAACGGCCTCGTCTCTGCGTATGGGCCGCAGGGGAACTTCTTTGAACACCGAGAATCTGATGTCGGCGTCCGGCACACAGCTCTCCATCATTTTGAGAGATATGTTGTTGTTCGTGCGGTGCTTTTTCAAGCGCTCCTTGTATTTCCGCATCTGTCCGTCTATCTTGTCCACGCAGAGATCCACTGCCGAGTACAGGTCGCTTGCCTCTGCGCATGCCCGCATCGTCTGCTGTGAAGCGTGTATCACTATCTCTGCCCGGTGCGCTCTTTTTTCCACTGTCAATATCACCTGGGCCCAGATGATATTTTCAAAATAATGCCGGGTTTTTTCCACCTTCTCCTGTATGAAATCCTTCAGCGCTTTGGTAAGTTTTATATGCCTTGCCACTATATGAACTGTCATTTTACGGATACCTCCGGAACCGAAACAGAACACTTCTGTTTTGGTATTTTCATTATATTAATATATTGATAAGACATTTTTTAACTTGATGCTGCGGCACAGATGGCTTATTAAACCAATTTCCTTTTCACTTTTCAATGGAAAACTGGACGGAAAACTGGACGGCCCCGGTCTTAAAAAAGCAATGCTGCCGGGCTTCTTCCGGGAGTTGACTGTGCGGGTTAAAAAAGCTATTATTTTCTCGTTCACGAATGCTGTAAATTCCCGGCATTGGATCAATGATCGGGTAGGGTTAAAAAAGCTTTTGGCATGTCCTGTAAAAGAATTGACTTTAAAAGTTATCAACAATAAAAATCCTTTAAAAAGAACGCATTTTCATAATTTTCCCAAATTATCAACACTTGTGGAATACCTGTGAATAACTTTACCGCCAAGAGTCTTTGGGCCGATCTTTTGAAAAAGATAGAATTTGAAATAGGCCCTGAAACCGTGGAGCTTTGGCTTAAGCCCGTAAAACCGCTTCTTTTTGAAGGCAAAACACTGAAAATCGAGGTGCCTGATTCTTTTGTGTTTGAAACACTCCGTGGCAGATACGAGGACAGGTTGGTTGACATTCTTAAAGACATAACCGGCGACAGCCTTTCAATAGAGTATTCTGTTCCTATAAATGCCGATACTCCTGTTAATAAGCCGGCGCCTGCTCTGGAAACTGCGGCTGTCGGGTTTTCCAGGGATGCCCCCAGCGTTTATGGTCCTCTCAACCAGAATTATACCTTTGAATCCTTTGTAGTGGGATCTTCCAATAGATGGGCGCACGCCACAGCCTCGGCTGTGGCAAAAAAACCGGGAGATCACCAGTTCAACCCGTTTTTCCTTTACAGCCCTCCGGGGCTGGGAAAAACCCATCTTCTGCATGCAATAGGCAATGAGCTGCTGGTGAACAATCCGGGATCCAGGGTTCTCTATATCCCCTGCGAAGAATTCGTTAACGAATATATCGGCTCAATGCAGAATAAGACCGCGGAATCTTTCAGGAATAAGTTCCGCCGCCTTGATTGCCTTCTCCTGGATGACGTCCAGTTCCTGATAGGAAAGGCCCGCAGTGAGGAGGAATTCTTTTACACCTTTAATTCTCTTTTCGAATCAAAAAAACAGGTGGTCATTTCCTCGGATAGAACCCCGCGCGAGCTTTCTCTGGACCAGCGGCTGATTTCCAGGTTCCTTTCCGGCGCGGTGGCCGATATGAAAAGCCCCGATGTTGAAACCAGGATAGCCATATTGCGGAAAAAACGGGATGTATACGGCTTTTCCGTCCCCGATGATGTTTTGACTTTCGTGGCGGAATCCGTAAAAAGCAGTATCCGCGAACTGGAGGGCTGTCTGAAAAGGATAGAAAGTTACAGCGTTTCCCATGATATTCAGCCGACGCGCGACACTGCCAAGGAAATACTGCGCGACATAATTGCCAACCAGGAACCTGATTTCCGGGTCAGTATAGATACCATAAAAAAAATCGTCGCGGACAAGTATTCCATGGATGAGCGCGATTTAAAATCCTCCAAACGCAGCGAGGCGATAGCCTTTCCCAGACAAATCTGCATGTATCTGGCATGTGAACTGACCGAATTCTCCCTGCCTGCCGTAGGTGAGGCCTTTTCGCGTGATCACACCACCGTCATGTATGCCCGTGATAAAATAAAGCAGATGCTTCACAGTGATCCTTATATTAGTGAAACGATAAACCAGTTGATATTAAGAGTAAAGTCTGTGGAAAAGTAAAGGAAGTGTGGGAGTAAAAGTTTTTATGTGGAAAGTGTAGATAAAAGAATAATAAAGTTTAATAACCTCTTAAGAAAATTCTCTTCGTTTTTTAACATTGCCGGCACTTTAGAACAGACTAATAAGGTGGAGGAATAAATATAATGAAACTAATAAGTATACGGGAAAATCTCCTGGAAGGAATCCAGACTATACAATCCGCATTATCTCCCAGAACCACTCTTCCGGTCTTACAGAACTTCCTTTTAGAAACAGAAAACTCAAAAGTCAAAATAATATTCACCGATCTCGAAATGGCTATAAAACATTATATCAATGCCGAAGTCCAGGATGGCGGCAGTATAACCATTCCTGCAAAAAAATTCTCTGACATTCTCCATACATTTCAGAGTAATATGGATATAAAAATAACAACCGACAACTCAAATAAGATACACATAAACAGCGGAAAAGCCCGGTTCTGGGTGACAGGCACGCAAAAAGACGAATATCCGGTGGTTCCTGATATTAATAAGTCAGACTCTTTTATTATTAGAGCTTCAGTCCTGGCGGAAATGATAAAAAGAACGATTTTTGCGTCTTCATCCGAAGAAACCAGATATGTGCTGAATGGGCTTCTCTGGATTTCTGGAAAAGACGGGTTTGAAATGGTGGCTACGGACGGCAGGCGGCTTGCATTGGCTAAAAATAAAAAATCGCAGAATAAAAAAGATTTTAAAATAATAGTTCCTACTAAAGTTCTATATGAGCTTATAAGATTTATAAATTCACACGAGCCGGAAAGCGGCGAAGATGTTACTGTCGGCGTTTCCACTAATCAGATAGGTTTCCAGATAAGGAATACAACTTTCATCTCCAGGTTGGTGGATGGAAGTTTTCCGAATTATGAACAGGTCATACCTTCTAAAAAGGATTTTATAATGGAAGCTCCTGCGGGAGAACTTACCACTATAACCAAAAGGGCGGCTTTATGCGCCAATGACAGGGCAGGGATGGTTAAATACACTCTTAAAAAAGATGTTCTGCATGTCAGTTCATCATCCCAAAATATGGAATTTGAGGATGAAATGCCGGTCTCGTATAAAGGAGAAAATTTTCAGATTGCCTTCAACCCGCAATTTATAATAGACGTTCTTAAAAATATAGAAAGCGAAAAAATTACCTTCGGTTTCACCACTCCGGTAAATCCTGTCCTTATAGAGCCTGTCGGAAACGGCGATTTCCGTTATGTGGTTATGCCGATGAGAGTTTAAATAACGGGGAAAAAGTGAATTTACAACATACAAAAAACTGCCGTTCGGTCAGGACCAGATGGTTTTCTGCCGCAATGCTGAAAGATTCGCATAAAATAATGGGAGGCATAAAGCCGGACCGACTTATAATATTAAAAGCTGTATGGCCTAAAGAAGCCGGACATCTGGCCGCTTACTGGAAGCTGGCAGCCGTAAAGGGCGATTCCATTATTATTAAAACGGCTTCTCCTGCTGCCGCGCAGGAGTTGTATATGCGCAGTCCAAGGCTCATAAAAAGTTTAAACAATTATTTCAGCCGACCCTGGATAAAATCCGTCAGGTCTTCTGTCCGCGGATGATATTAAAAAGACGAGTAAACAGTGACGGGTAATCAGTAATAAAAATATATCGGTTCTGAATTACCATCTTAAGGTACTAGTCTCTCGTTACCCGCTACGTATCAAATTGACCGGAAAGCGGTCAATTTTAATAAAAAAATAAA